>JBBIUI010000042.1:0-20834 GCA_037440385.1 Rhodocyclales bacterium
GAATTTTCCGCAATTCGCGCAGCGGCACGGCGAGATCCTGGACGCCATGGCGGGCGCGCGCGTGACGCATGCGTTGTGCGTCGCGGTCAACCTCGATGACTTTCCGGCCGTCCTGGCCCTCGCGGAATCCCATGACAACCTGCATGCGACGGTCGGCGTCCATCCGGATCATCGCGGCGGCGCCGAACCGACCGTCGAGGAGCTTTGTCGGCTGGCGGATCATCCCAAGGTCGTCGGAATCGGCGAGACCGGGCTCGATTATTTTCGCGGTGCCGGCGACGGCCCATTGCAGCGGGAGCGTTTCCGCGCGCACATCCGGGCGGCACGTCGCTGTGGCAAACCGCTCGTCATTCACTCGCGCGAGGCCGAGACCGACACGCTGGAACTCATGAAGGACGAGGGTGCGTCGCAGGTCGGCGGCGTCATGCATTGTTTTACCGGTTCGGTGGCGATGGCAAGGCAGGCGATGGACCTCGGCTTTTTCATCTCCTTCTCGGGGATCGTCACGTTCAAGAACGCGCAGGCGCTGCGCGACGTCGTGAGGGGCATACCCCTCGATCGCATGCTGATCGAAACGGATTCACCCTATCTCGCGCCTGCGCCACACCGCGGCGAGCCCAACGAGCCGGCCTTCGTCGTGCACGTCGCGGAAGAAATCGCGCGCATCCTTGGGATCGGGGTCGAGGAGGTGGGCCGAACGACCAGTGCGAACTTCATGCGGTTGTTCCGCATCGGGTGCCACGGCTCATGAATCGCGCACGAACGTTTCGGCGTCCGTTCGCCTACGCGCTGGCGGCCTGGCTGATGTGTCCTGCGTTCGCCTCGGGAGCGAGTTACGACGAGCTGTTCGCGGCAGCCAAGGCGGGCGACCGTGAAGCGATCAGCCGCTTTCTCGGCGCAGGTGTCGCGGCGGATGCGGCGGACCAGTCGGGCACGACGCTGTTGATGTTCGCCGCGCAGGAGGGGCGAGCCGACCTCGTGGATCTGCTGCTCGAAGGCAAAGCACGGGTCAATATCCGAAACGCCTATGGCGACT
Organism: Rhodocyclales bacterium; assembly: GCA_037440385.1. Lineage (GTDB taxonomy): Bacteria > Pseudomonadota > Gammaproteobacteria > Burkholderiales > Rhodocyclaceae > CG2-30-68-42. The sequence goes on from JBBIUI010000042.1 coordinate 1,037, forward strand.
CGGCGCTGATGCTTGCGGCGCTCAATGGGCACGCGCAGATCGTGCATCGTCTCGTGCGATCCGGTGCGCAGATCAACAACGACGGATGGACGGCGCTGATCTACGCATCGACCGCCGGTCACGACGACATCGTACGGCTGCTGCTGGCTTTGGGGGCGCAGGTCGACGCCAGGGCGCCCAATGGCACGACTGCCTTGATGATGGCGGCGCGCGGCGGCCACGGCTCGACCGTACGCCTGCTGTTGGCCGCGGGCGCCGATGCCGATCTGCGCAACGAGGATGGCGCGACGGCCATGGCATGGGCCGCGGCGCGCAATCACTCGGACATCGTAGAGCTGTTGCAGGCCGCGCCATTCAAATAGCCGCTCGGCGGTCGCTGCGCCGGAAAGGACGTCGGCATCGCGAACCGGCCGTACGGAACTAAGTTAACATAATGCACATTATACGAATGATCGCGGCCGATTCGGATCCGGATCCGGTCGAGGCATCGGGATCGTGCGACAAACGCGCCCCGGCTTTGCCAGCGCGTTCGATCCGGACCGTCGCCGGCGACGTGCCCACGGCCGTGTGCGTGGGCACGCGCACGGGCGCGACGAGCCTCCGCAAGGCGTCCGCCAGCGCGCGGCGTGTAGAGCCAACCGTGGGCCGCGCCAACATCGCTGAATTCGGGTTCAAGCACGCTTCAGCTCTTCGAGCAGGCTCGAAAGGTCGTCCGCGTGTTCTTCCTCCATCGCGAGTATGCCTTCGAGCATCCTGCGCGTCGTGATGTCCTTGTCGCCGACATAGCGGATCATCTCGGCGTAGCTATCGATGGCGATACGCTCGGCGACGAGGTCCTCCTCGATCATCTCGCGCAGCGTCGTGCCTTCCACGTATTCCGCGTGACTGCGCGTTGCGAGCCCCTCGGGGCTGAAGTCCGGCTCGCCTTTGAGCTGTACGATGCGAGCCGCGATCTGATCGGCGTGCGTCTGTTCCTCGTTGGCGTGCACCAGAAACTCGGCCGCGACCGCATCGGCGTTGATCCCGCTGGCCATGAAGTGATGGCGCCTGTAGCGCAGGATGCACACCAGTTCGGTCGCCAGCGCCTCGTTGAGCAGCCGGATCACGGTTGTGCGGTCGGCCCGGTAGCCGCTCGTGACGGCACCGTCCGCGATGTGTTTGCGCGCGCGCTCTCGCAGGGTCTTGACGTCGGTCAGGAAAGGTTGCTCCTTCTTGGCGGATCTTCCGGCTGCCTTGGCCATGTCCATCTCCTTCAGGGGTCGTGTGACGAGTCGGGTACGGCATCGGGCGTCCCCGCAGAACGCCTGGCGCGTTCCATGGGGATGCCGCGATGTCGAACAATTATGCTCCGGTCACTCGAGGTCGAAGCGATCGAGGTTCATCACCTTGTTCCAGGCCGAGGCGAAATCCCGAACGAATTTCTCCTGTGCCTCCGAACTCCCATAGACCTCGGCCAGCGCACGCAACTCGGAGTTGGAACCGAAGACGAGGTCGACGCGGGTAGCGGTCCACTTCGGTTTTCCGGTCTTGCGGTCGCGCCCTTCGAACACATCCCTGCTGTCCGGGACGGCTTTCCACTCGGTGTCCATGTCGAGCAGGTTCACGAAGAAATCGTTGGTCAGCGTCTCCGGCCGCGTGGTGAACACGCCGTGCGGCGCGCCTCCCACATTGGTCGCGAGGACGCGCATGCCGCCGACGAGCACGGTCACTTCCGGCGCGGTCAGGTTCAGCAACTGCGCCTTGTCGACCAGCAGCGCTTCGGCCGGCACGTCGAGCTTGCCCTTGACATAGTTTCGGAAGCCATCGGCGATGGGTTCGAGCACGGCGAAGGAGGCAGTATCGGTTTGCTCCTGCGAGGCATCCATGCGTCCCGGCACGAATGGAACCGTCACGTCGTGACCCGCTTTTCTCGCGGCCTGCTCGATGCCGGCGCACCCTGCCAGTACGATCAGATCGGCGAGCGAGACCTTCTTGCCATCCGACCGTCCGTGGTTGAACTCCCGCTGGATCGCTTCGAGGGTTTTCAGCACCTTCACCAGTTGCTCGGGCTGGTTGACTTCCCAGTCCTTCTGCGGGGCGAGACGAATGCGCGCGCCGTTGGCGCCGCCGCGCTTGTCCGAGCCTCGGAAGGTCGAGGCCGAAGCCCAGGCGGTCGTCACCATTTGCGAAATCCTCAGGCCCGATGCCAGCACCCTCGTCTTCAACGCAGCGACGTCCTCATCGTCGATGAGTTCGTGATCGACCCGGGGAATGGGGTCTTGCCAGATCAGCTCTTCGGCAGGCACGTCCGGGCCGAGATAGCGTGCGCGCGGGCCCATGTCGCGGTGCGTGAGCTTGAACCACGCGCGGGCGAAGGCGTCGGCGAACTCTTCCGGATGCTCGTAGAAGCGCCGCGAAATCTTTTCGTAGACCGGGTCGAAGCGCAGCGCCAGGTCCGTCGTCAACATGGCCGGCGCGCGACGCTTGGTCGGGTCGTGGGCATCCGGAATGGTGTTGGCACCCGCGCCGCCCTTGGCGATCCACTGGTGAGCACCGGCCGGGCTCCTGGCCAGTTCCCATTCGTAGCCGAACAGGTTCCAGAAAAAGTTGTTGCTCCACCGCACCGGCGTGGAGGTCCAGGTGACTTCCAGTCCACTGCCGATCTGGTCGCCGCCTTTGCCGCTGCCGAAGCTGCTCTTCCAGCCCAGCCCCTGCTCCTCGATGGGGGCGGCTTCGGGCGCAGGCCCGACATTAGTCGCCGGGCCGGCGCCGTGGGTCTTGCCGAACGTGTGACCGCCGGCGATCAGCGCGACGGTCTCTTCGTCGTTCATCGCCATGCGGGCAAAGGTCTCGCGGATGTCCCTGGCCGCCGCGACCGGATCCGGGTTTCCGCCCGGGCCTTCCGGATTGACGTAGATCAATCCCATCTGCACTGCGGCGAGCGGATTTTCCAGATCCCGCTTGCCGGAGTAACGCTGGTCGTCGGCCAGCCAGTTGGTCTCGGCGCCCCAGTAGATGCCCTCGTCCGGTTCCCAGACATCCCTGCGCCCTCCCCCGAAACCGAAGGTCTTGAACCCCATCGATTCCAGGGCGACGTTTCCGGCGAGGATCATCAGGTCGGCCCAGGAGATCTTCCGACCGTACTTCCGCTTGATCGGCCACAGCAGCCGGCGCGCCTTGTCGAGATTGACGTTGTCGGGCCAACTATTGAGCGGCGCGAAGCGCTGCTGGCCGGTGCCTGCACCGCCGCGGCCGTCGCCGATGCGGTAGGTGCCGGCGCCATGCCAGGCCATGCGGACGAACAACGGTCCGTAGTGGCCGAAGTCGGCCGGCCACCAGTCCTGCGAGTCGTTCATCAGCGTGTGCAGATCCTTCTTGACCGCCGCGAGATCGAGGCTCGCGAACTCCCGCGCATAGTCGAAGTCCGGGCCCATCGGGTCGGACAGGGACGAATTCTGGCGCAGGAGGTTGAGGTTCAGCCGGTTCGGCCACCAGTCGAGGTTCGATCTGACGCCACCGACCGCCGCGTGATGGAAAGGGCAACTCGTTGCGTTCGACATCTTTCACTCCTTTCGGAAATTGCTGACGAAGTCTCCGCGGCGCGGAGACGGCGCCATTACAATCCGGGGCGATGTATCAGTCCAATGAATTGTGTAGAATGCTTCGATCTACGTCGTAGATCGAATACGCGATGACACTCCAGGAACTTCGCTACATCGTGGCGCTGGCCGACGCGCAGCACTTCGGGCGTGCGGCCGAGGCCTGTTGCGTCGGACAGTCGACACTATCGACGGGACTGAAGAAACTAGAGGACCGTCTGGGGACGAGCCTGTTCGATCGCAGCCTGCGCAGCCTCAGCCCGACTCCTGCCGCACGAGAAATCATCGAATCGGCCCGGCGCATCGTCATGGAAGCGGACCGGATCCGCGAACTGGCGCGTTCGACGAAGGACCCGATGGACCGAACGTTGCGGCTGGGCGTGATTCCGACGCTCGCGCCCTACTACCTGCCGCATGTCCTCGGCCACCTTCATCGGACCTACCCGAGGCTGCGCCTGCTGTTGCGCGAGGAACTCACGCCGCGGCTGCTGGCCGATCTCGGCGAGGGCAGGCTCGACGCCGGGCTGCTGGCGCTGCCCGTGACCGACCCGGCGATCGAGGTCGCCGTGCTGTTCCGCGAGCCGTTTCTCGCGGCCGTTCCGAGGGCGCATCGCCTGGCGAAACGCGCTCGCATCGGTCTCGACGAGCTGGCCGATGCCGGATTGCTGCTACTGGAGGAAGGGCACTGCCTGCGCAGCCAGGCGCTTCAGGCGTGCAGGCTCGAAGCGATACAGAGCGAAGAAACCCGTGCGACGAGCCTCGAGACGCTCCGGCAGATGGTCGGACTGGGGCTAGGCGTGACGCTGATTCCCGCACTCGCCGCACCCATGCCCAAGGTTTCGCGCGGGCAGATCGCGTGCAAACCGCTGGACGCTCCCGGCGCCAGTCGGCTGATCGGACTCATCTGGCGCAAGAGGTCTCCTGTCGAGGCCGCGATGGCGAAGCTCGCGCAGACACTGGCCGACGATCTTCCGCCCGGGGTGTCGTCGCCGGACTGAGCGTACCGATTCGCACGGAGCCGGCAGGGCGCACGGTGGCGGAGAGAGAGGGATTCGAACCCTCGATGCAGGTTTTGGCCCGCATACTCCCTTAGCAGGGGAGCGCCTTCGACCACTCGGCCATCTCTCCGTGAAGCGGGCCGGCGATGATAACTGCTCGCGAGGCCGAGCGTCAAACGGACGCCTCAGCCGGGCGGCTGGTCGAGCTCGAACGCCTTGTGCAGCACGCGCACGGCCAGTTCCAGATATTTCTGATCGATGACGACCGAAATCTTGATCTCCGAGGTGGAGATCATCTGGATGTTGATCCCCTCCTCCGCGAGCGTGCGGAACATGCGGCTCGCGATACCCACGTGCGAGAGCATGCCCACTCCCACCACCGACACCTTGGCGATCCGGTCGTCGCCGGTGATCTCGCGCGCGCCGACATGCGGCTTGACGTTGTCCTGAAGGATGCGCAGGGCGTTCCGGTAGTCGTTCCGATTGACCGTGAAGGAAAAATCGGTCGTGCCGTCGTGTCCGATGTTCTGGATGATCATGTCCACGCCGATGTTCGCATCCGAGATCGGGCCCAGGATCTGATACGCGATGCCAGGCCGGTCGGGTACGCCGATCACGGTGAGCTTGGCCTCGTCGCGGCTGAACGCGATTCCGGAGATGACTGGATGCTCCATCTTGCTGTCGTCCTCGTAAGTGATCAGCGTGCCTTCGCCCTCGTCCTCGAAACTCGAGAGCACGCGAAGCTTGACCTTGTACTTTCCGGCAAACTCGACCGAGCGGATCTGCAACACCTTGGAGCCGAGGCTCGCCATCTCGAGCATCTCCTCGAAGGTGATCGTCTCGAGCCGCCGCGCCTCGGGCACGATGCGCGGATCGGTCGTATACACGCCGTCCACGTCCGTGTAGATCTGGCACTCGTCGGCATGCAGGGCGGCAGCGAGCGCGACCGCGGACGTGTCCGAGCCGCCCCGGCCCAGCGTCGTGATGTTGCCCTGCTCGTCCACTCCCTGGAACCCGGCAACGACGACCACGATGCCCTTGGCAAGATCGGCGCGTATCCGCCCCTCGTCGATCGCGAGGATGCGCGCCTTCGTGAAGGCGGCGTCGGTCAGGATTCCGACCTGCGCACCGGTGTAGCTTCGCGCCGGAACGTGCGATTCCATCAGGGCGATGGCCAGCAGGCCGATCGTGACCTGCTCGCCCGTCGAAGCGACGACGTCGAGCTCGCGCGCATCCGGGTCGGGCGTGATCTGCTTCGCGAGAGCGATGAGCCGGTTGGTCTCTCCGCTCATCGCCGAGACGACGACGACGACCTGGTCGCCGCGTTCATGCCAGCGGGCGACCCTGCGCGCCACGTTGCGGATACGCTCGGTGTTCGCGACCGAGGTGCCGCCATATTTCTGGACTATCAATGCCATCACGCCGTCCGGCCGATGAGAACGGGCGCATTTTATCGCATGCCACACGAGTCCTGCTCGATCGACGAAACCTACGGCGGGTTGCGATGTCGAATGGATCGGTCCGGATCGGGATCCGGCGGATTGTATGTAATCCGAATAGTGCTTTATACTCTGCCCGCATCATCCGGAAAACCGATCGCGATCGCAGCCGCGTATCAACCCTGACGAGGACGGAACCATGAAGACAGCTGAAAAGATCGATGCACGAGAAATCCGCCGCAAGCTCGGCATGAACCAGTCCCAGTTCTGGTCGAGCATCGGCGTGACACAGAGCGGCGGTTCCCGGTACGAGAGCGGGCGCAGCATGCCGCGCCCGGTCCAGGCGCTGCTTCGGCTGGTGCATGTCGATGGGATCGACATCAACAAGCTGCGGCGCGAGGACTATGAGGTCATCGAGTACCTCAAGGCGCACGACCCGGAACTGTTCAAGTCACTCAAGAAGCAGGCACGAGCGAAAGGCAAGAAGTAAGTTGCCGGAATCAGGGGCTGACGCGCACCGTCAGCCCTGCATTGCGTATCCGCGCGGCGATCGATTCGAGCGCCTCGACGGCAAGTCCCGAAAGGCGCGGCGCCTCGGGTTGGAGCGACGGCCGCGCCATACCGTAGAGCAGGACACCCTGGAGCCGTTCGACGCCGGCCTCGCGAAGCAATGCGAGGTATGCGTCGATCTCGGCCGGCTCCGGTGAGGCCCCATCCAGCCGGAATACGCAGGTCTGCACCCAGGTCCGGCACAGGCCGGCACACGTGGTGAGCCTGCGGGCGACGGCCTGCGGCGTCATCCTCACGCCATTGACCCGCCGGAAGCCAGAGGCCGTTCCGGCATCCACCTTGAACCATACCTCTCCGCCCAGGTCGCCGAGCCGCTTCACGGCACGGGCGACCGCCGGCCGATGGATCAGACTGCCATTGGTGATGAGCCGCAGTTCGACGCCGCGAACCCGTGTGATCTCTCGCCGCAACCTCCCCAGCAGTTCGACCGCTTCGAGAAGCTCGGCTGCCGTCGTGGGCTCCCCGTTGCCCGAGATGGCGAAGTCGACGACACGGCGCATTCCCTCCGGTGCGCCCGCGACCAGCGTCGGATCGTGCTCCACCGTGTCGATGAAGCCGCGCAATTCCGCTTCGAGCCGTTCGAGGTCGATCGGCGGCGCACTGCCGCGCTTCAGGTCCGGCACCTGGCAATAGATGCAGCGCCAGTTGCACGCGTTGTTCGGGTTCAGGTTGATGCCGATCGAGACGCCTCCGGCCCGCCGCGATGCGACCGGATAGACGTAACGCAGCCCGGCGCGGTCGCGGCGGTGATCGGTGACGGTCAGCCTCATTTCCCGTGCCCCGGCACACTGCTAGAATGCCGCCAGCCTGGCAGCCGTACGCTGCACGCACGAGTCATACCGTCCGCCCCTTCCGATGCGCATCACGCGACGCCTGGAATTCGATGCCGGCCACCGGATTCCCGACCACCTGAGCCGCTGCCGGCATCTGCACGGCCATCGGTATGCCATCGAAATCACGCTCTCCGGCACGATCCTGCGCGGCGGCCGCACGCCGCGCGAGGGCATGGTGATGGATTTTTCCGACGTGAAGTCGCTCGCGTGGAACCATCTCGTCGAACGATGGGATCATGCCTTCCTCGTCTGGCGTGAGGATGTCGAGCTGCTCGACCTGCTCGCGCGGTTACCCGGCCACAAGACGGTCGTGCTCGACGTCGTCCCGACGGCGGAGAATCTCGCGGAGGTGGCCTTCGCGGTGTTCGACAAGGTCTATCGCGACACCTACGGCAACCGTCTTCGGCTCGAACGCGTCCGCCTGTACGAAACGCCCAACTGCTGGGCCGACGCCTCCCGCAGTGCACGAAAGGGCGGTTGAATCGCCCCTGCCCGGGTGTCGCCGGACACGGCGCGGTTCAGGCAGTGCCGTCATCGCGCTTGAAGATCACGATTGCGAGCGGCGGCAGCGTAATGGCCAGCGAATGAGACCGCCCGTGCGCGGCGACCGGCGCAGCTTCGGCGCCGCCCAGATTTCCCATGCCGCTGCCGCCGTATGCCGCCGCATCGCTGTTGAGCAGTTCGCGCCAGTAGCCGCCCGCGGGCACGCCGACGGTGTAATTCGTCCGCGGCACAGGCGTGAAGTTGCATGCGATCAGCACCGGCGCAGCGGCCTCGCGCGGCCGTCGCAGGAAGGTCAGCACGCTCTGTTCACTGTCGTTGCAGTCGATCCATTCGAAGCCCGACGAATCGAAATCGACCTGATGGAGAGCCGGCTCACGACGGTAGAGCTGGTTCAGGTCGGCCACCCAGCGGCGCACGCCTTCGTGCTCCGGGTACTGCAGCACGGGCCACTCCAGGCTTGCCTCGTGCGCCCACTCGCGCCGCTGGCCGAATTCGCCGCCCATGAACAGCAGCTTCTTTCCGGGATGCGCCCACATATAGCCGAACAGCAGGCGCAGGTTGGCGAACTGCTGCCAGGTATCGCCCGGCATCTTGCCGATCAGCGATCCCTTCCCATGAACCACCTCGTCATGCGACAGGGGTAGCACGAAGTTCTCGAAGAAGGCGTACCAGATCGAGAAGGTGAGCTTGTCGTGGTGGTAGCGGCGATGCACCGGGTCTCGGTTCATGTAGTCGAGCGTGTCGTGCATCCAGCCCATGTTCCATTTCAGACCGAAACCGAGACCGCCCAGATAAACCGGCCGCGACACCATTGGCCAGGACGTCGACTCCTCGGCGAGGGTCTGTACGTCGGGATGATCGCGATACACCGCCTGATTGAGCAGGCGCAGGAACTCGACCGCCTCGATGTTCTCCCTGCCGCCGTAGCGATTGGGCACCCACTCGCCTTCCTTGCGCCCGTAATCCAGATAAAGCATGGAGGCGACGCCATCCACGCGCAGCCCGTCGACGTGATAGCGTTCCAGCCAGTACAGGGCGCTCGACATCAGGAATCCGCGCACTTCGTTGCGGCCATAGTTGAAGATCACGCTGTTCCACTCGGGGTGAAATCCCAGTTTCGGATCGGCATGCTCGTACAGGCAGGTGCCGTCGAAGTACACCAGTCCGTGTTCGTCGCTCGGAAAATGCGACGGCACCCAGTCGAGGATGACGCCGACGCCGTGCTGGTGCAGCACGTCGACGAGGTACATGAAATCCTCCGGCCTGCCATAGCGTGCGGTCGGCGCGAAATATCCGGTGGTCTGATAGCCCCAGGATCCGTAGAACGGATGTTCCGTGACCGGCATCAGTTCGACATGCGTGAAGCCCATCTCGCGCACGTACTGCGCCAGCGTCAGGGCGATCTCGCGGTAGCCGAGGCTGCGGTTGCCCTCCTCAGGCACGCGACGCCACGAGCCCAGGTGGACTTCGTAGATCGACATCGGCGCATCGAGCGCATTGGCGGCGCGCCTTGCCGCCATCCACGCCGCATCGCCCCACGCGTACTCGATCTTCCAGGCGCGCGAGCCGGTATGCGGCGGCTGTTCGGAGAAAAAGGCGAACGGATCGGCCTTGTCGACGCGGTAGCCGCCGAAGCGTGACTCGATGCGATACTTGTACGCCTGCCCCTGCACCACACCCGGGACGAACCCCTCCCACACGCCGGAGCCGTCGTCGCGCAGGGCGAGCGGATGCGCGTCGGGGTTCCAGCCGTTCCAGTCGCCGATCGCCGCGACGCGCCGCGCGTTCGGCGCCCAGACCGCAAATCGCGCGCCGGCAACGCCGTCGCGTTCGTCGAGATGACAACCGAATTTCTCGTACAACCGGGCGTGGGTGCCTTCCTTGAACAGATAGATGTCGTGCTCGGTCAACAACGCTCACACCCCCCGGATCGATGCCCGCCGCGGCGAGCGCCGTGCATGCGTCGGCGCGGCGCACGGCGGCGATGACCGCGCGACATCGCACGCGGGCCGCCGATCGAGGCTATCACGATCGCCGCTGCGCGCCAACGGGGCTGCGGCGACGCCGGCCCGCCGGGGCCATTCGAGCGGTCCGGAATCGGGGCCGGCGGACGGCTGCGCTACCCGTGCAAAGGCCATCGATCGCGTCCTCGATGCGCCGTTGCGGGCGTTGCCCCGACCGTTCGATCGGGCCAAGCTGCGGCATCGACGGTCGTCGTTCCCTGCGTTCCGCTGCCCCCCACGTTCCGGACCCCGACCGGTTCGTCCGCGAAGCGGTACGCCCGGATGCCGCCGCGCATGACACGCGGCGCGATGCATCGCCTGATGCGACGTGTCGCCGACCCGGGTTACCAGCGCCGTTTGCGCGCGGCGGCGAGGAATTCGTCGAGCAGCGGCGTGCAGTCGAGCATCGCTTCGTCTCCCGGACGATGGAATTCAGGATGCCACTGCACGCCGAGCAGGAAGTTGCGGCCGTTGCCGCGGATCGCCTCGACGAGGCCGTCCGCGGGACTGACCGCCTCGACTTCCAGATTGCGTGCGAGCACGCGCACCGCCTGGTGATGGATGGAAACCACGGCCGCGCCGACCCGGCCCGGATACAGGCGTGCCAGCAGACCCCCCTCGGTGAAACGGATTTCGTGGCTGTGCCGATCGTACTCGCCGGTCTGATGCGCCGTGGCGCCGGCAACCTGCGCGGGGATATCCTGATAGAGTGTTCCGCCGAAGGCGACGTTGATGAGCTGCATGCCGCGGCAGATGCCCAATACCGGCTTGTCGGCTTCCATGAACTCGTGCAGCAGTTCCATCTCGTAGGCGTCGCGCACCGGATCGCCCGCCCATTCCGCGCGCAACGGCTCCTCGCCGTAGGCGCGCGGGCTGACGTCGGTGCCGCCCTGCAGGATCAGCCCGTCGAGATGTTCCGCGTAGTCGCGCAACCGGATATTGCTGCGCATCAGGATGCCGTCCTGCAGCACCGAGGGCACCATCAACAGCAGCACGTCGCGCAGCGTCACCCACTGCGCGATCGACTGCTCTAGCACCTGCAGGGTCTTGCTGCGTATGCCGTGGGCATCGGGTCCCGGATGGAAGATGCGTGCGGACAGACCGATGCGCAGCGGTTTGCTTCGGCTCATGTCGATCCCCTCTCGCGCTCGCGGAAACGGCGCACGGCTGCGTCGACGATCCCCTGCACGCTTCCCTCTTCGGCACGCATCCTGCGCAGAAAGCCGGCATCGTTGCCCTCGCGCGCCGCAATGCTGCGGATCTCCGCCAGTGCCGCCTCACCGCCGAGGACGGCGGCATGCTGCCCGACGCGCTCGATCGTATCGAGGATGTCCTCGCGCAGGGGACGGCTCTCGTGGGTGCGCGGATGCACGACGATGCCATCGAGGCCGAAACGACAGGCCTGGAAACGATTGTAGCTATAGACGAGATAGTCGTCCTCGCAAGGCGGCGGCTCCTCGCGCGCGAGCAGGTGGCGGCACACGGCCTGCAGGTAGCAGGCGAGCTGCGCGGCACGCTCGACCGTGAGCGGCGTGTCGCACACGCGCAGTTCGATCGTGCCGAATTCTGGCTTCGGCCGGATGTCCCAGTAGAAATCCTTCATGCTCTTCACCACGCCGGTCTTTTCCATCTTGGTGAAGTAGCTGCGATCGAAATCCTCCCATGTGAGCAGGAAGGGCGCGCGGCCGGACAGCGGAAAGGCGAACACCGAGTTGAGTCTGGCCGAATCGAACAGCGTGTCCTCCCCCTGGGAATAGGGGGACGAGGCCGACAGCGCGATGAACTGCGGCACGTAACGGTTCAGCGCATGCAGCAGGAACATCGCCTCGTCGGCCGATCCACAGCCGATATGCACGTGCTGGCCGAACACCGTGAACTGCTTGGCCAGATAGCCGTACAGGTCCGAAAGCTGCTTGAAGCGCGGGCTTGCGAAGACTCGCTGGTTGAACCAGCGCTGGAACGGATGGGTGCCGCCGCCACAGATCGACACGTTGAGGCGCTCGCCGGCTTGCGTGAGCGCATCGCGAATGCGCCGAAGCTGTGCCAGCAGGTCGCCGTACTCGCGCTGAACGTCGGTGGCGACCTCGATCATGCTCTCCGTGATCTCGGGCTTCACCTGGCCCGGGAAGCGCCCGCGCGCGAGCAGATGCAGCAGATCGGGCGCCGAGGCAGACAAGTCGAGGTCGGCCGGGTCGATCAGTTGCAATTCCAGCTCGACACCCATGGTCAGCGGCTGCGATTGCTTGAAGCACTCGAGTGCCATGTCTCAGCCGTCTTCCCGTCGTAGCGCTTCTCCCGCCCAGATCAGGGCACGCTGGGTGACGACCGGCCCGATCACTTCCAGCAGCAGCACCATCGCCATGATCGCCTTCAGTTCGTCGAGCAGCCCCAATCCGAGATGCCGCGACTGCTCGAGCAGCAGGATCGCGAATACCGACAGCGGCGTCAAGGCCAGCCCGGTCAGCGCACCCTTGCGCCAGCCGATGCCGCTCGCCCGTGCGAACAGCGTCGTCGCCGCGGTCTTCACCATCAGGCGCACGCCGATCACGGCCAGCGCGAGCCAAATCCCCGCAGCCGCCTGACGCCACTCGATCGTCGCGGCGACGAAGACGAACAGCAGGATGGTCAGCAGGTCCCCGAGCGCGCCGAAGTTGCGCTGCGCCTGAGACAGCACGATGCGACGGTGCCGTGCCACGATACCGAACGCAAGCGCCGCCAGAAGCGGCGAGAATCGAAGGCCATGGGTCAGCGCGGTGAGTGCCAGCACGGCAACGGCGAACGCGAGTGTGGCATTGCGATCCATCCCGCCAAGCAGCCGGAGCAGCCGGGGCACCGAAACGCCGAACAGGACCCCCACGCCGGCGGAAACCGCCAGCACCACGAGGCTGCTCCACACCGCGTGCAAGATGCCGCCATCATCGAGCAGCAGGCCATAGCCCACGACGATCTTGAACGCGATCACCGCCAGCATACAGTTGAAGGCCGACAGGTGCAGCGTGCGTTCCGTGACCTGGCCGGAACTGCGCAACTCGTTGGCGACCCGCAGTACGGCCGCAGGCGAAGTCGACATCGATAGCGACGCCAACAACAGCGCCCGAACCATGTCGACCGAAAACGCGCGGGCGACGAAAAACACCGCGACGAAGCAGCCGAACGCCTCGACCACGCTGGTGACCGCGATCCATCGGTTCGCACGCAGCCAGCCGAGGTGGACGCGGTAGCCCAGTTCGAACAGGATCAGGCCGAAGGCCGCGTCCGCCAGCATCGCCATCGGCCCTTCGCGCGTGTGCGGCAGTACGCCGGCCTGGCCGGCAGCGAGCAGGAAACCGACGATGCCGTAGCTGCTGACCCTCGGCAGCGTCAGCCAGCGGTGCCCCAGTTCGCCCACCACCCAGGCGAGCATCAGCGCAAAGGGCCAGGCGATCTCGGCGAGCACTGCGGTAACGATGTCGGGCATCCGCGCTGTTCCCTGGGAAGTGCATCGGCTGGCGGTGGCGTGGCGGATGGGGTGGGATTCGAACCCACGAGACCCCTGGAGGTCTGCCGGTTTTCAAGACCGGTGCGTTCAACCGCTCCGCCACCCATCCTTTTTCAGAGGCGGCTCCCGGTCCGTGGAGTCGATTCCCTCGTCGGCACGCACGGACGCATCATCGACGCGGCGAGTCGATCTTAACATGCGCGTTGCGATCACCGGCCTGCCAGCCGATGCCGGCGGATGTCGATGAGCGGCGCGAGTCATTGAAACTTATCCCGGCGTCCGGTAGTCTTAGCGGTGTCATCGTGACGCTGAACATGGGAGGTTCCATGCAAGACCAGTTTCGAGTCGTTACTGCCCCGAGCGAAAGCGCCGTTTCGCAAAACCGGGTCCTTCGCAACACCTACCTGCTGCTCGCGCTGAGCATGATCCCGACGGTCATCGGCGCGATGCTGGGCGTGCAGTTCCGGTTCTCCGCGTTCGCCGGCAGCCCGTTCATCGGCCTGCTCGTGTTTCTGGCGATCGCCTGGGGTTTCATGTGGGGAATCGAGAGGAACAAGAACAGCGGCCTGGGCGTTGCGCTGCTGCTCGGATTCACGCTGTTCATGGGCGTGATGCTGTCCGGCATCCTTCAGGTCGCGCTCGGGTTCCGCAACGGCGCGAGCCTGATCGCGATGGCCGGAGGCGGCACCGCGGCGATTTTCTTTACGCTCGCCGGAATCGCGACGACGAGCAAGCGCGATTTCAGTTCGATGTCGAGGTTCCTGTTCGTCGGCGTGGTCGTATTGCTGCTGGCGATGCTGGCAAACGCCTTCCTCCAGGTGCCCGCACTGGCCCTGACGATCTCGGCGGTGGCGGTGCTGCTGTTCTCGGCCTACATCCTGTTCGACATCCAGCGTATCGTCCGGGGCGGCGAGACGAATTACGTCAGCGCCACGCTGGCCGTTTATCTGGACATCTACAACGTCTTCGTCAGCCTGCTGCACCTGCTGATGGCCTTCGGCGGCGATCGCGACTGACGCCGCACCGTTGCGGCATGACCGGGGGCGGCGCAGCCGCCCCGTTTCGTTCACCCGACCGGCCCGGCGCAACCGACCGGCCCGGCGCGATTCAGACAGCGGAATCGCGCTCGAAGCACGCGATCGATTCGACATGCGCCGTATGGGGGAACATGTTGACGATTCCCGCGCCGAGCAGCCGGTATCCCTTGCGCAGCACCAGCACGCCGGCATCGCGCGCCAGCGTCGCGGGATTGCACGATACATACACGATGCGCCGCGGCGACGCCGGCCCGAGCGCCTTCACCAGTTCGATCGCGCCCTCTCGCGGCGGATCGACGAGCATCCTGTCGAACTGCCCGAGGCCGGCCAGCGCCGCTTCGTCGATCTGATACAGGTCGCCGGCGACGAACCGGGTGTTCCCTTCGAGCGCATTCGCCCGGGCGTTCTCCCGTGCGCGTGCGACCAGCGCCGGATTCCCCTCGATGCCCGTGACATGCGCTCCCCCGCGTGCGATCGGCAGCGTGAAATTGCCGAGACCGCAGAACAGATCGAGCACGCGATCCCCGCGGCGTGTCTCGAGAAGCTGCACGGCACGCCGGACGAGGATCTCGTTGACCGCGTGATTGACCTGCGTGAAGTCGGTCGGCATGAATGCGATCCGGATCCCGAATTCCGGTAGCGTGTATGCGGGCCCGGGCGCATCGGGAGGATGAAACGGCCGCGCACTTTCCGGGCCGCCCGGCTGCAGGTGGATCTGCACGGCGAAGCGATCGGCGAACGCCCGGATCGCCGCTTCGTCCTTCGCATCGATCGGGTCCAGGATCCGCAGCACCAGCACCAGCGCCGCATCACCCACGGCCACTTCGACCTGGGGCAATCGGTCCGCGATCGACAACCCGCCGATCAGCCGCCTGAGCGGCGCGAGCAGCGCGGAGACCGACTGCGGCAGCACCTCGCAACGTTCCATGTCGGCGACATAGCTGCTCCTGCGCTCGTGAAAACCGACCAGCACGCCCGCCTTTCTCGGCACCAGGCGAACCGACAGCCGCGCGCGGTGGCGATAGCCCCACGCCGGGCCTTCGATCGCGGGCAACACCTGTTCGGGGCGAAGCCGGGCGATGTGCCACAACGCGTCTTCCAGTACCCGCTGCTTGATCGCGGTTTGCGCGCGCGGTTCGAGGTGCTGCATGGTGCAGCCGCCGCACACCCCGAAATAGCGGCAGCGCGGGGCCACGCGGAACGCGCTCTCCGAGACGATCCGTCGGGCGGTCGCGAATTCGTAGGTCGGTTTGCGCCGGGTACTGGCGAATTCGACGCGTTCCCCAGGCAACGCGCCCTCGACGAAGACGGTCTTGCCGCCGACGCGCGCGACACCCTTGCCTTCATGGTCGAGGGATTCGATGACGGCCTGCGGCATGCGGTGTCCAGGGAAAACGCCAAACCGACGAGAACTGGAGGCGGGGGTCGGAATCGAACCGGCGTCCACGGCTTTGCAGGCCGCTGCATGACCACTCTGCCACCCCGCCATGCCGACAACCAGGTTCCCAAGGAAAAGGGGAAAGCGCCGTTACGCTTTCCCCTGCAAACCTGGAGCGGGAAAGGAGTCTCGAACTCCCGACCTCAACCTTGGCAAGGTTGCGCTCTACCAACTGAGCTATTCCCGCGAGAGGGCGCAATTATAGCCCGCCCCCCTCCTCTGTCAATGCAGGCGCGTGGGCGACGTGGTCCGATCGGCTGCCTCGCCGGCGGACAGATAGGGCCAGGCCTTGCGCAGGTAATAGACCATCGACCAAAGCGTCAGGAAAGCCGCGACGAAGATCAGCAGCGTGCCGACCAGTTGCGTATCCAGGCCGAGGAAGGCGCCGTGGTAGAGCAGCATCGGAATCGCGACCAACTGCGCGGTCGTCTTGATCTTGCCCAGCAGCGAAACGGCAACGCTCTTCGACGCGCCGACCGAGGCCATCCACTCCCGCAGTGCGGAGATCGCGATCTCGCGTCCGATGATGATGAAGGCAAGCATTCCATCGATCCGCCCGAGCTGGACCAGCACCACCAGCGAGGCGGCGACCATCAGCTTGTCCGCGACCGGGTCCAGGAATGCTCCGAACGCGGAAGTCTGGCCGAGACGCCGCGCCAGATAGCCGTCGAACCAGTCGGTCGCCGCCGCCAGTACGAAGATGACGGTGGCAAACAGATTCTGTCCCGGCGGCGCGAGCCAGTGACCGGGCGCATAGAACACTCCGACGAACAGCGGAATCAGCAGGATCCGTGTCCAGGTCAGCGCATTCGGAACGTTGAAATCCATGTCAATGCAACCGGCCGAAAATGCGCTGCGCCAGCTTGCGGTCGATGCCCGGCACGCGGCAAAGGTCTTCGACGTTGGCCGCCAGCACGCCGTGCATGCCGCCGAACCGGGCCAGCAACTGTTTGCGGCGCGCCGGCCCGATGCCCGGTACCTCCTCCAGGTGCGAGATCTGCCGGGTACGGGCGCGCCGGGCGCGATGGCCTGTGATCGCGAAGCGATGCGCTTCGTCGCGGATTTCCTGGATCAGGTGCAGCGCCACGGCGTCCGCGGCCAGCCGCAGCGTCGCTCCGTCTTCCGACAGCACCAGCTCCTCGAGTCCCGGCTTGCGGCTCTCGCCCTTGGCGATGCCGACCGCCGCCAGATCCGCCAGCCCGAGATCGCGCAGCACGTCGAGCGCCGCACCGAGCTGACCCCGGCCGCCGTCGATCAGTACCAGGTCCGGCCGCGTACCTCCGCCCGCCGCGACCTTTTCATAACGTCGGGCGATCACCTGTCGCATGGCCGCGTAATCATCTCCTGGCGTAATGCCGGTCACATTGTAACGGCGATAGCCGGACTTCTGCGCGCGACCCTCCTCGAAGACGACGCAGGAGGCGACCGTCGCCTCGCCGGCGGTATGGCTCACGTCGAAACATTCGATCCGGTGCGGCACCTCCTGAAGGTTCAGCGCCTCGCGTAGCGCCTCCAGCCGGTCGCGGCTTCGCGCGGTATCCTTCTCGCGTGCGGCAATCGCCAGTTCCGCATCGTGCTCGGCCATGCGGATCCATGCACGCTCCAGTTCATTGCGAGGACCATCGATCGTGGCACCGTCGGGCGAAAGCGCGGCGGCCAGTTCCGGACCTTCGGCTCCGACCGACCGGTTGACGACGATGCGCCGAGGCGCCGCATGAGCCCCGTAGTGCTGGCCGAGAAATGCCAGCAGCGCCTCGTCGGCGGTGCACTCGCGCGCGTTGTGCGGAAACCGGACGCGGTCACCGAGATGGCGTCCGCCGCGCACCATGGCCAGGTTGACGCACACCACGCCGGCGAGCGCCACCGCCGCGATGATGTCCGCATCCTCGTCGTCTGCGGCGCTGACATAGGTCCGGTGCAGCACCTGTTGCAGCGAACCGATCTGATCGCGCAGCACGGCTGCGCGCTCATATTCCAGGGCGTCCGCCGCCTCGTTCATCTGCGTACCGAGGCGATCGATCACCTCGCTGTGCCGCCCCTGCAGGAACCATTCGGCCAGCCTTACGTCCGCGGCATAAGCCCGCTCGTCGATTTTCCCGACGCACGGCGCGGTGCAGCGCCCGATCTGATGCAGCAGGCAGGGCCGGGACCGGTTCCGAAACACCGAATCCTCACAGGTGCGCAGCCGGAACACCTTCTGCAGCAACTGGATGCTCTCGCGCACCGCTGCGGCGCTCGGAAACGGCCCGTAGCAATGCGCAAAGCGCTCGGCGTTCCCGCGGTGGAACGCGATGCGCGGGAAACGATCCCCGCTGATCAAAATGCACGGGTAGGACTTGTCGTCGCGAAAAACGATGTTGTACTTGGGATGCAGCGCCTTGATCAGATTGTTCTCGAGCAGCAGCGCCTCGGCTTCCGAGCCGGTGACGGTCGTGTCGATGCGCACGACCTGACGGACCATCAGCGCGATTCGCGGCGAGCGGCCGCCGCCACGAAAGTACGAGGCGACCCGCCGGCGCAGATTCTTGGCCTTGCCCACATACAGCAAGTCGTCCGCCGCACCGACCATCCGATACACGCCCGGTGCTTCCGGCAGCGCTTCGATCACGGCGGCCGGATCCGTGATCATTCGAACGCTCCACGATTCATCCCCTGCCCCGGATGTCCCGCAGCGAGTCGACGAGGTCGCGCGCTGCCCGATAGTCCCGGTCGGCTTCGGCCGTCGCCGGCAGGCCCGCGGCTCGGTTCACCGCGAGTGCCGCGAGCCGTCCGGGGGCGGGACACGGGTTGTCCGGATTCCAGCGATCGAGCAGGCTGCGCACGGCCTCGGAATCGTTGCACACCAGCACGAAGTCACAGCCCGCTGCCAATGCCGCGTCCGCGCGCTGCACGATGTCGCCGGCCACGCGTGCGCCTGCCATGCTGAGGTCATCGCTGAAGACGATGCCGCGAAAACCGAGCTCTTCGCGCAACACCCGCCGGAGCCAGAAGCGCGAGTATCCCGCCGGCATAGTGTCGCAGCGATCGTAGAGCACATGCGCCGGCATCACGCCGCCCAGTTCCCGCGCGAGGCGCCGGAACGGAATCAGATCGCGCGCCCGGATCTCCTCCAGGCTGCGGGCATCGACCGGAACCGCGACATGCGAATCGGCCGCGACGCTCCCGTGACCGGGAAAATGCTTGCCGATCCCCGGCATGCCCGCGCGGCGCAGGCCGCCGACGAGCGCCGCGGCGAGCTCGCCGACGACCTCGGGGTCCCGGTGCAACGCACGGTCCCCGATGACCGCGCTCTCGCCACAATCGACATCGAGCACCGGCGTGAAGCTCAGATCGACACCGTGGCGGCGCAACTCGCAACCGATCACGTAGCCGATCGCATCGGCCGAGCGGCGCGCGGCCTGCGGGTCGAGATCCCACTGGAGCCCGAGCGCGGCCATCGGCGGAATCGCCGTAAAGCCGCTCCTGAATCGCTGTACCCGCCCGCCCTCGTGGTCGGCCGCGACGAGCAGCGCCGGTTCGCGCACCGCATGGATGTCACGGCACAGCGCCGCGAGCTGGTCCGGCGCGTTGTAGTTGCGCGCGAACAGGATCACGCCGCCGACCAGCGGATGACGAAGCAGCTCGCGCTGCGGATCGCTCAGCGATGTCCCCGCGAGATCGACGATCACCGGGCCGAGCGGCAGCCGGGTCGCGACCGTCATACGCCCTTCTCCGTCCGTTCGACGACCACGAAGGCCAGCGCCACATCGGCCTCGTCGCTGAGGCTCAGGTGAGCCGCGAGACCGCGCTCGGCGATCATCGCCCGCAGTGCGCCGGAACACTCCAGCAACGGCCTGCCGCGTGCATCGTGCGCTACGCTCACGCCATGAAGCGTGACCGGCTTGCGCACACCGGTGCCGAGCGCCTTGGCGAACGCCTCC
>JBBIUI010000043.1:0-20406 GCA_037440385.1 Rhodocyclales bacterium
GCTCCTCGCCGATAGACACGGTTATCGGCTCGTCGCGCGAACGCAGCCCTGCTCGCCCTCGGCTGCCCAATCCGCTCGCGTTCCAATGGACAATCTGGGTTGAAATTTTCATCGTCACCCTCATCTGTGTGCAACATTAGCGACTACTAATATATGAGGACATCCATTTCCCGTCTTGCCGGCCTGCTGCTGGTCGTGGCCGCGCCGCTGCTCGCGGCGGATCTGCCGGTCGCACCGGTCGAGTTTCGCCGGGTCGATGTCGTGTGGACCGCGGAAGCGGTGGTCGAGGCGGTCAGCCAGGCCACGGTCGCCGCGCAGGTCCAGGGCCGCGTCATCGAGGCCCGCATGGATGCGGGCGCCCGCGTCAGGCGCGGGGACGTGCTCATGCGCATCGACGAGCGCGAGGCGGCGGATGCCCTCGCGGGCTCCGAGGCGCAGGTCGCCCAGGCGCGTGCCGGTCTCGCCAATGCGCAGGCCGCGTTCGAGCGGACGAAACGGCTGGTCGAGCGCAAATTCGTCAGCCAGGCGGCGCTCGACCAGGCCCGCGCCGCGTATCTCGCCGCGCAGGCGCAACTCGAGCAGGCGCTTGCCGGCCGCGGCCAGGCGCGGACCGTTCGCGGCTTCACCGTGATCACCTCGCCGCTCACCGGCATCGTTGCCCGGCGCCACGTCGAGGCGGGTGAGATGGCGGTGCCGGGCAAGCCGCTGATCACGGTGTTCGAGCCGGGTGCCCTGCGGGTAGTCGCGAACGTGCCGCAGTACAGGTTCGGGGACGTGGCGCGAACCGGACGCGCGCGGGTCGAATTTCCGGAGACCGGCCGAACGATCGGGCCGGTTTCCGTGACGTTGCTGCCGACCGCCGACGCGCACACCCACAGCGCGGTCGCGCGGCTCGCGCTGCCCACGGGGCTCGACGGCTTGCTACCCGGCATGTTCGCGCGCGTGCACTTCCTGGTCGGGCAGGCGCGACGGCTGGTGGTGCCCGTCTCCGCGATCCTTCGCCGTGGCGAGGTCACCGCGGCCTACGTCATCGATGCGCGCGGCGCGACGCATCTGCGCCAGGTTCGCCTGGGAGACCAGGAGTGGGACGGGCGCGTCGAAGTGCTGGCCGGCCTCGCCGCCGGAGAACGGGTGGCGCTCGATCCGGTCCGGGCAGGCATCCTTGCCGGCGGTGCGGCGAAATGACGGCCCGCCGCCGCGGTTTGGGCCGTTCGTGATGGGCGTCTCGGGGCGCATCGCAGGCTACTTCCAGCGCTCGCAGCTCACGCCGCTGATCGCGCTCGTGGCACTGCTCGCCGGCGTGTTCGCCGTGTTGGTGACGCCCCGCGAGGAGGAGCCGCAGATCAACGTGACGATGGCGAACGTCTTCGTTCCGTTCCCGGGCGCCTCCGCCAAGGACGTCGAGGCGCTGGTCGCGCGGCCGGCCGAACAGGTGCTCTCGCGCATCTCCGGTATCGAGCACGTGTACTCCGTGTCGCGGCCGGGCATGGCGGTCATCACGGTGCAGTACAAAGTCGGCGAGGATCCGATCCAGGCGCTGGTGCGGCTGTATGACACGATCAACTCGAACCGCGACTGGCTGTCACCGAGCCTGGGCGTGGGCGATCCGATCATCAAGCCCAAGGGCATCGACGACGTGCCCATCGTCACGCTGACGTTCTGGACGAGGGATCCGGCGCGCGGCGGCTTCGAGCTGCAGCAGGTTGCGCGTGCAACGGAGACGGAGCTCAAGCGCATCCCCGGCACGCGCGACATCACGACGATCGGCGGGCCGGACCACGTGATCCGCGTGCTGATGGATGTCGAGCGCCTGAACGCCTTCGGCATCACCGCTCAGGACGTGGGCGAGGCGCTGCGGGCGTCGAACGCGTCGCAGCCCGCGGGCAGGCTCGTCTCGGACAACACCGAGGTGCTGGTGCAGGCCGGCTCTTTCCTGGAGTCCGCCGCCGAGGTGCGCGAGCTCGTCGTCGGCGTGCACGAGGGCAGGCCGGTGTTCGTGCGCGACGTGGCACGGGTCGAGGACGGACCCGATCAGCCCGCCACCGATGTCTGGTTCGGAACCGGCCCGGCGGCACCCGCAGGAGCGCCGCGCGGCGAACAGCCGGCGGTGACCGTGCAGATCTCCAAGAAGCCGGGCGTCAACGCGTCCGACGTCGCCGAGGCGGTGATCCGGCGCGCCGCCGCGCTCAGGGGATCGGTGATTCCCGAAGGCGTCGAATTCACGGTCACGCGCAACTACGGGGAAACCGCCACCGACAAGGCGCGCAAGCTCATCGGCAAACTGGTCTTCGCGACCGCTTTCGTCGTCGTGCTGGTGCTCGCGGCGCTCGGCCGGCGCGAGGCGCTGATCGTCGGCGTGGCGGTGTCGCTGACGCTGGCGACGACGCTGTTCGCCTCGTGGGCATGGGGCTTCACGCTGAACCGCGTGTCGCTGTTCGCGCTGATCTTCTCGATCGGCATCCTCGTCGATGATGCCATCGTCGTGGTCGAGAACATCCACCGCCGGAAAGTCCTGGAGCCGGACAAACCGCTTGCCGACATCGTTCCGGAGGCGGTCGACGAGGTCGGCGGACCGACCATCCTCGCGACGCTGACGGTGATCGCCGCGCTGTTGCCGATGGCATTCGTGACCGGGCTGATGGGCCCGTACATGAGCCCGATCCCGATCAACGCGTCGATCGGCATGCTGGTCTCGCTGGCGATCGCCTTCGTCGTGACGCCGTGGCTCGCGCTGCGGCTGCTCGCTGGAGTGCACGCGGCCGGCGGTGCCGAAGATCGTCTCGCCGCCCACCTGCAGGCGGTGTCCCGCCGGATGATCGGCCGGTTCCTCGACGAGCGTACGGGGGCTCGCGCGCGTGCCGCGCTGTGGATCGGTGTCCTCGTGTTGATCCTCGCCTCGGTGTCGCTCGTCGGCATGAAACGGGTGGTGCTCAAGATGCTGCCGTTCGACGACAAGAGCGAATTCCAGGTGGTGCTCGACATGCCGGTCGGCACGCCGGTCGAGAACACGGCCGCGGTGCTGCGCGAGATCGGCGCATATCTGTCCGGCGTCGAGGAGGTGCGCGACTATCAGGCGTATGCGGGTACGGCGAGCCCGATCGGCTTCAACGGCCTGGTGCGCCAGTACTACCTGCGCACATCGGGCGAGCTCGGCGACATCCAGGCCAACCTCGCCGACAAGAAACACCGCAACCGCAAGAGCCACGAGATCGCGGTGGCCGTGCGCAGCCGCATCGCGGAAATCGCACGCAGCCACGGCGGCAATGCCAGGGTCGTGGAGGTGCCACCCGGGCCGCCGGTGTTGTCGCCGATCGTCGCGGAGGTGTACGGGCCGGATTATTCCGGACAGATGAACGTCGCCAAGCGCATCCGCGAGGCGTTCGAGGCGACTCCCGACATCCTCGCCGTCGACGATACGGTCGACGAGGACGCCCGCAAGATCGTACTGAGCATCTCCCAGAGCAAGGCCGCGCGGATGGGCGTGGCGCAGAAGGACATCGTCGAGGTGGTGCGGATGGGACTTGCCGGCGAGGACGCCACGGCCGTGCACGGGCGCGAGGCCAAGCGCGAGATCCCGGTACGCATCGCGATGCCGGCGGAGAAACAGGGTTCGATCGACCATGCGCTGAAGATGACCGTGCGCGCGCGCGACGGCACGCCGATCCCGGTCTCCGAACTGGTCGAGGTGCGCAACGTGCCGCGCGAGAAGATCCTGTATCACAAGGATCTGATGCCGGTGGTCTATGTGACCGGGGACATGGGCGGCGAGCTGGATTCCCCGCTCTATGGCCTGTTCGACATCCGCTCGGCGATCCGCGGGCTTGCGCTGGAGCAGGGCGGGGCGCTGGCCGAGCATTTCATCAGCCAGCCGAAGGATGGCTATGCGGGTTACGCCTACAAGTGGGACGGCGAATGGCAGGTCACCTACGAAACCTTCCGCGACATGGGCATCGCCTACGCGGTCGGCCTGATCCTGATCTATCTGCTGGTCGTCGCGCAATTCCGCAGCTATCTGGTGCCGCTCGTCATCATGGCGCCGATCCCGCTGACTGTCATCGGCGTGATGCCCGGCCACGCGCTTCTCGGCGCGCAATTCACCGCGACCTCGATGATCGGCATGATCGCGCTGGCCGGGATCATCGTGCGCAACTCGATCCTGCTGGTGGATTTCGTCAACGATCAGTTGCGCGCCGGCGTGCCGTTCGCCGAAGCCGTGATCCAGTCGGCGGCCATTCGCGCCAAGCCGATCGCGCTCACGGGCCTGGCCGCGATGCTGGGCGCGCTCTTCATCCTCGACGATCCGATCTTTCAGGGCCTCGCGATCAGCCTGATCTTCGGCGTGTTCGTCTCGACGCTGCTCACGCTGGTGGTGATCCCGGTACTGTATTTCGCCGCCTACCGGCGCCGGAGCGCCCGCCTGCTGACGAGCTGAAGCCGCTGCTGCGTGACCGCAGTCACCGGCGCGGTACCGGGCGATTGACACCTATGCGAGCGGCTAGTATATTAGCGCACGTTAATATGCTGGTTACCGGAAATTGCTTTTTCTCAGGGAACTTTTCGCGGGGATGCCGGCTCGAACCGGTGCCGTTCACGCTGGCGCTAAAGTTTGCCGGATGGCGGTCGTAACATCACTTGCTTGATCTGATCCTCCTCCTCCTTCAGCAATGAAGAAGGTTCGGCCACCCCCCAGGGGTGGCCATTTTTTTCGGTTCGCCTGGCGGGCGCACCGCCCGGCAGGGCGGAAAGTGAGCCGAAAGTCCTGGTTTGTTCGATGCGACGACTCCGGCGTGTCCGATGAACCGCAGGATGCGCACGCGCGGTTGCGCCGGTGCGACAGGGCGGTGAGTCCGACGCCGTCGCCTGCTGCGACGCAACCGGGTTTCAGGCAGGTGCGCCGAGCTGACCTCGGATCGTCTGCATCGCCCTGGCTTCGATCTGCCGGATTCTCTCGGCCGAAACGCCGTATTCCGCGGCCAGTTCTTGCAGTGTCGCGCCACCGTCGTCCGTCAGCCAGCGTCGGTCGATGATGCGGCGGCTGCGCGGATCGAGACTGTCTAGCGCCCGTTTCAGCCCTTCCTGCTGCAGCACCTGCGCCTGCCGCTGCGCGAGCGCATCGGCCGGACCGGCGGCGGGGTCGGCGAGGTAGGCGATCGGCGCGATCCGGTCCTCGTCGTCATCGATCGCGTTCTCCAGCGAGATATCCTGGCTCGAGAGCCGCACTTCCATCTCGGTGACGTCCTCGGTCTTGACGCCGAGATGGCGGGCGATCGCGGCGGTGTGCTCGGCGTCGAGTGCGCGCGAGTCGCTCTTGAGGCTACGCAGATTGAAGAAGAGCTTGCGCTGCGCCTTCGTCGTGGCGACCTTGACCAGCCTCCAGTTGCGCAGGATGTACTCGTGGATCTCTGCCTTGATCCAGTGGATGGCAAAGGAAACCAGTCGCACGCCGCGCTCGGGGTCGAATCGTTTGACGGCCTTCATCAGCCCGACATTGCCTTCCTGGATCAGGTCGCCGAACCCGAGCCCGTAACCGAGATACTTCCGGGCGACCGATACGACCAGCCGCAGATGCGACAGCACCAGCGTCCGCGCGGCTTCGACGTCGCCGTGATCGCGCAGCCGTCGGGCCAGCTCGATCTCCTGCGTTTCGCTCAGCAGCGGAAACCGGTTCACCGCCTGGATGTACGATTCGATGCTGCCCAGTGTTCCGGGTGCGGGGATGCTCAACGCTTGCGTCATCGGGTCGCTCTCCTTTGTGTGGATTTTAGCACTCGGTTCGTGAGAGTGCTAAAACCGCTCCGGGTTCCGG
This sequence comes from Rhodocyclales bacterium, assembly GCA_037440385.1. Classification (GTDB taxonomy): domain Bacteria; phylum Pseudomonadota; class Gammaproteobacteria; order Burkholderiales; family Rhodocyclaceae; genus CG2-30-68-42. The sequence goes on from JBBIUI010000043.1 coordinate 5,807, forward strand.
TGACTTTGGACACATCGAGGGCGGCGCCGGCACCGTCGGCACCATCGAACGCCACCCTGAATGCGGAAGGCCCGGCGAACCGGGCCTTCCGATGATTGGCCGCAGCCGATCCGGCTAGTCCGCCGGGCGGATGTTGGTGGCCTGCTTGCCCTTTGGGCCGGTCGTCACGTCGTAGGACACCTTCTGATTCTGCTGAAGGGTCTTGAACCCCGTTCCCTGAATCGCGGAGAAATGGGCGAACAGATCCTCGCCGCCCTGATCGGGGGTGATGAAGCCGTAGCCCTTCGATTCGTTAAACCACTTCACGGTACCCGTTGCCATATCCGATATTCCTTGGTCAGATGAAAATGGGCTTGCGCCCGCCTTGCACGAGAGTCAAGACAGAGGAACGGACGAACCGAAGTACCGAAGGGTAACCACAGAAACGCGAACTCGACCACCTGAACTTGAAACTGCGCGGCGGCACTCTATTGGAAACCCGTCGAACATGCAAGCGGTTTTTTCGGCTCACGAACCGAAGGACGGTCCCGTTTTCGTTCCGCGCAGCTTGAATCGCTGGATCTTGCCCGTGGCGGTCTTGGGCAGTTCCCGGACGAACTCGATCCAGCGCGGATACTTGTACGGGGCGAGAATGTCCTTTACATGCTGCTTCAGTTCGGTCGATAGCACGTCCGAAGGCGCCTGGTCTTGCTTGAGCACGACGAAGGCCTTGGGCTTTACGAGCCCGGCGTCGTCCTGGTGTCCCACGACGGCCACTTCGAGCACGGCCGGATGGGTCATCAGTGCCGCCTCCACTTCGAATGGCGACACGTAGATGCCCGAGACCTTCAGCATGTCGTCGGAGCGGCCGCAGTAGACGAAGTAGCCGTCGGCGTCCTCGACGTACTTGTCCCCGCTGCGCGTCCACGGCCCATGGAAGGTAGCGAGGCTCTTGGCGCGGTTGTTCCAGTACATGACGGCCGCCGTGGGCCCCTTGATCTGGAGCTCGCCGATTTCGCCGCGCGCGACCTCGTTGCCATCGTCATTGACCAGCCGCACCTCGTAGCCGGGCACCGGTTTGCCGGTGGTGCCGTAGCGGACATCGTCCGGAGCGTTGGACAGGAAGATGTGCAGCATCTCGGTCGAGCCGATTCCGTCGAGGATGTCGACGCCGCAATACTCCTTCCATCGCCTGCCGAGGTCCGCCGGCAGCGCCTCGCCCGCCGAAGTGCATCGGCGCAGCCCGAGTTCCTTGGGGCTCACCCTTTCGGGGCTGGCGAGCAGCGCCGCGTACAGCGTGGGCACACCGTAGAAGATCGTCGGGCGATGCTGCTTGAGCACGCGGAACACCGAAGCCGGCGTCGGCCGCTCCGCCATCAGCACCGCCGTGGCACCCACGGAGAACGGGAAGGTCATGCCGTTTCCCAATCCGTAGGCGAAGAACAGTTTCGCCGCGGAAAACACGACGTCGGACTCGGTGATGCCCAGCACCGGCCGTGCGTACAGCTCGGCGGTCAGGATCAGGTCCTGGTGCAGGTGCACCGTGCCCTTCGGCGATCCGGTCGATCCGGACGAATACAGCCAGAAACACATGTCGTCGCTGGTGGTGGGCGCAGGCTCGAAGCGGTTCGAAGCCTTTGCCATCAACTCCGCGAGCCGTGCGTGGCCGCGACCGTCCGTGCCGGAAACGATGACGTGTTTCAGGAAGCGCGTCGTCCCGATCAGCGGCGCAAAGGCCGGCAACAGCGGCTGCGAGACGATCAACAGTTCCGCGCGGCTGTCCTCGAGCATGAAGCGGTAATCGTCCGTGGTGAGCAGCGTATTGGCGGCGATCGGTACCACGCCCGCCTTGATGCATCCGAGGAACACCGTCGGGAAATCGATGGTGTCATGCAGCGCGACGAACGCGCGCGTCTCCATTTTTGCGCCAAGGGCCCCGAGCACGTTGGCGAACCGGTTGACGCGATCGGCGAGATCCGCGTAGCTGTACTGCCCGGCGTCATCCCGGACCGCAACCTTTGTGGCGCGACCGGCGGCAAGGTTTCGCTCGATCAGGTCATGGGCGGCGTTGTATTCGCGCGGGATGGTCACGCGCGGTGGCGTTACGGTGTCGTCTGTGGTCGATAGCAAAACGGTCATGGACTTCCTCCTGAGTGAGTGACGCGCCACCGCTGCCGGCGATCGGATCGTTCGCCCGGACTTCGGAATCAGCTTCCCGTGAATTCGATTTCGCCGCCTGGCAACAGGTAGAGGATCCAGGCCCGGCCGCCGCTCACGGTCGGCCGATGCGCCGTGCCGGGACCATACACCAGCCAGCCTTCCGGACGAGCATCGAAGCGGGCGTCACCCTCGACCGGCATGATCATGTCGATCTCGCCCGTCGGGTGGCGATGGTGGGGGCCGATCAGATCCGCGATGTCGACGACATCCACGCTGAACCCATGGGTGCGCGGTCCGGGCTGAAGGATACGGCCGAAGCGCCGCCGCCCCTGCCCCTGCGTGCATATCCACCCGCCGGCCATGCCTGCGGCGCAGGCGGCCCGGGTGAGCCGGAAAAATTCGCCGCCGGCGGGATAGTCGCGATTCAGTTGCGCCTCGAGCGCACCATCGAGCGGCTTCCCGGCGATCGCCGCGGTCACGCCCGCGACGAGGGCGGCGAATTCGTCGATCGCTTTCGTGGACTCGGTCATGCCGCGGGCGCGAGCGCCGCCTCCAGAGAAGCCGTCCAGCCGGGCAGCCATTCGAGCGCGACCTCTTCGGGCAGCGTCCCGGCGGAGGCGTCGTGAAGCAGCATGTCACCGATGCGCGTCGCGCCCAGCTCGCCGAGCAGCGAGTCGAACTGCTTGCCGCCACGACAGTAGGTGGCCGCGTAGGTGCGATCACCGAGTGCGACGATGCCATAACGCAGATGCGACAGGTTTGGCCTGTCCCGGTTCAGCGCATCGAACAGCCCCCGCGTGTTGTCCGGCACATCGCCCTGGCCATAGGTCGATATGACGATCAGACAGGGTGCCGGACCCGAGAAAACCGTCGCGTCGAGCCCGTCCATCAATCTGACGTCGACTTCGTGTCCGTCGCCTCGCAACGCGTTCTGGATTTCCTCGGCCACGAGTTCAGCGGTGCCGGTCATGGTGCCCACCAGGATCATCAGTTGCATGTGCGTGCTTGAGAAACCTGCTCTGCCGGAGAATGTTGATTCTTGAAATATAAGCTCGTTACCATTATATTGCAACTTCCAGAACGTTCAAGCAGTATAGTTCACAAATCGGCCGACCGGTACGGCGGCGAACCACCCCATGATGAGCAAGCGTAAGGTCCAGCAGTTGCGCCGTCCCGATTTGAGCGCGGCCGAAAACGATTTCCTGAGTATGCTCGGCGAGCGCATCCGCGAGTTGCGGGCGCGCCGGGGCATGACCCGGAAGATCCTCGCGCAGCAGTCCGGCGTTTCCGAACGCTATCTCGCGCAGCTCGAGACGGGACACGGGAACATCTCGATCGTCCTGCTCAGGCAGATCGCGCAGGCCATGGGATTGCCGCTCGTCGACGTCGTGCGCGAAGAACCGGAGCAGCCGGTCGAGCTGACCTTGCTGTTCCAGTTCCTGTCGCGGCTGCCGCTGAAAAAGCTCGCGCGCGCGCGCGACCTGCTCGCCGCGGAATTCGACGCGGCGGGCAGCCACGACCGGAACCGGCGCATCGCGTTGATCGGTTTGCGTGGCGCGGGCAAGAGCACGCTGGGGAAGATGCTCGCCAACCGCCTGGGGGTGCCCTTCGTCGAGGCGGCGCGGGACATCGAACGCGAGGCCGGCACGGTGCTCTCCGAGATCTTCTCGCTGTATGGGCAGGCGGCATACCGCCGCTACGAACGGCGCGCGCTGGAAGCGTTGCTGGAAAACCGTGATGCTTTCGTGCTGGCGCCCGGCGGCAGCGTGGTGTCCGAGCCGGCGACCTTCGACCTGCTGTTATCCTCGTGCTTCACGGTGTGGCTCAAGACGACTCCGGAAGAGCACATGGCCCGCGTGGTCGCTCAGGGGGACTATCGGCCGATGGGCGGCAACGGCGAGGCGATGGACGATCTGCGGCGCATCCTCGCCGGTCGCGAGGCGCTGTACGCCAAGGCCGATGCGATCGTCGACACCTCCGGCAAGTCGGTCGAGCAGAGTTTCGACGAGCTGTGCCGCACCCTCTCTGCGTGATGCATCATAATTCTTGCATTCCTGCGAAGACGCATTATAATTCTTCACGTTTAAATGATTGATGCTCACGCCGAGCGGGAGTCTGCCATGATCACTTTCGATACCCATCCGGACCGTTACAAACACTGGCGCATGCAGTTCGATGGACGGGTCGCGACGCTGACCCTCGATGTCGACGAGCAGGCGGGGCTGCTGCCGGGATACCAGCTCAAGCTCAACTCCTACGACCTCGGCGTGGACATCGACCTCAATGACGCTCTGCAGCGCATTCGCTTCGAACACCCCGAGGTGGGCTGTGTGGTGCTTACCAGTGGCAAGCAGCGCATGTTCTGCGCCGGCGCGAACATCTACATGCTCGGCCAGTCCACACACGCGTGGAAGGTCAATTTTTGTAAGTTCACCAACGAGACGCGAAACGGCATCGAGGATTCGAGCGCGCACTCGGGACTGAAATTCATCGCCGCGCTCAATGGCACCACCGCGGGCGGCGGGTACGAAGTGGCGCTCGCCTGCGACGAGATCCTGATGGTGGATGATCGCTCGACGACGGTGAGCCTGCCGGAAGTACCACTGCTCGGCGTACTGCCGGGCACCGGCGGGCTGACCCGGCTCGTCGACAAGCGCAAGGTGCGCCGGGACATCGCCGACGTGTTCTGCACCACCGCGGAGGGGGTGCGCGCCGATCGCGCGAAGCAGTGGCGGCTGATCGACGATCATGCGTCGCCGAAGCTGTTCATGGACAAGGTGCAGGCGCGGGCCCGTGAGCTGGCCGCGCGGAGCGATCGCCCGGCCGATGCGCGCGGCATCACGCTTGCCGAGCTCGATCGCAGCATCGACGAGCGCGGCTACCATTACCGTTGGGTCGACGTCACCATCGATCGCGCCGCGCGCACGGCCACCTGGACGATCAGGGGGCCGGCGTGCGATGAAGCCGCGAGCGTCGAAGGGACACGCGCGCGCGGGTCGGCCTGGTGGCCGCTCGCGATGGCCCGCGAACTCGACGATGCGCTGTTGATGTTGCGCATCAACGAGCTCGAAGTCGGCACCTGGCTGTTCAGGACCGAGGGCGACGTCGCGGCGATGCTGGCCGTGGACGCGGCGATGCTCGCGAACCGGGGCGACTGGTTCGTGCGCGAGGTCATCAATCTGCTGCGCCGGACCCTGCGCCGGCTCGACGTGTCCTCGCGCAGCCTGTTCGCATTCATCGAGCGCGGCTCGTGTTTCGCCGGGACCCTGCTGGAGCTGGCGCTTGCCGCAGACCGCGCCTACATGCTGTCGACGTCCGATGCGGCGCCCGCGCCCCACGTCGCGCTGTCGGGCATGAATCTCGGACCGTTGTCGATGAACAACGGCGGCACGCGGCTCGCGGCGCACTTCAGCCACGACGACGCTGCGGCGGCATCGCTGACGGAACGGCTCGGCCAGATGCTTTCCGCGGAACAGGCGATGGAAGCCGGCCTGATCACCTTCGCGCCGGACGATCTGGATTGGGAGGACGAGATCCGGCTCGCGATCGAGGAGCGTACCAGCCTGTCGCCCGACGCGCTGACCGGCATGGAGGCTTCGCTTCGCTTCGTCGGGCCCGAGACGATGGACAGCAAGATCTTCGGCCGCCTGAGCGCCTGGCAGAACTGGATCTTCATCCGGCCCAATGCCGTCGGAGAAAAGGGCGCGCTCAAGATGTATGGCAAGGGCGCGAAGGCGCAATTCAACTGGGAACGCGTGTGAGCGCCCCGGACGCGCGGCCCGCTTCGTTGAGAACATTGCCGGATCGGACAGCAGTGCATCCGAGCTGGATCACCAGGAGAGCTCCATGGCGATAGATTATTCCGAACGCATCCCGAACAATGTGGACCTCGCGTCCAATCCCACGCTGCAGCGCGCGCTCGAGCACTGGCAGCCGCATTACCTGCAATGGTGGCACGAGATGGGACCGAGCGATTTCGAGACCGCGGACGTGTATCTGCGCACCGCCGTATCGGTCGACGCGAAGGGATGGGCGCAATATGGCCATGTCAGGATGCCCGACTATCGCTGGGGCATCTTTCTGGCCGACCGGCAGCCCGACCGCAGGATCGGTTTCGGCGACCGTTACGGCGAGCCGGTGTGGCAACAGGTGCCGGGCGAGCACCGCTCCTCGCTGCGGCGGCTCATCGTGACGCAGGGCGATACCGAGCCGGCTTCGGTCGAGCAGCAGCGCCTGCTCGGCAGGAGCTGCCCGTCGCTGTACGACCTCAGGAATCTGTTCCAGGTCAATGTCGAGGAAGGCCGCCATCTGTGGGCGATGGTCTACCTGCTGCATGCGTACTTCGGACGCGACGGTCGCGAAGAGGCCGAAGAGCTGTTGGCGCGCCATTCGGGCGACGTCGACAAGCCCCGCATCCTAAGCACCTTCAACGAGCCGATCGGCGACTGGCTGTCGTTCTACATGTTCACGTATTTCACCGATCGCGACGGCAAGTTCCAGCTAAAGTGCCTGGCGGAATCCTCGTTCGATCCGCTGGCGCGCACCTGCCAGTTCATGCTGACCGAGGAGGCGCACCACATGTTCGTCGGCGAGACCGGCATCGGCCGCATCGTCCGGCGCACCCTCGAGGTGATGAAGGAACTGGGGACCGACGACCCGGCGCGCATCCGCGCGCACGGCGCGATCGACCTGCCCACGATGCAGCGCTACATGAACTTCTGGGTGTCCTCGGCGCTCGACCTGTTCGGCGCGGACGTCTCGTCGAATGCCGCGTCGCACTTCGCCAACGGACTGAAGGGGCGCGCCGACGAGGCGAGCTATCCCGACCACGTCTGCGCCGATACCACCTGGGAGATCGACCGGCCGGACGGGAAAGGCGGCGTCACGCACGAGACGGTCGCGATGCGCAACGCGATGAACGAGATCATGCGCGGTGCCTATCTGAAGGATTGCGAAACCGGGCTCAAGCGCTGGAACAAGAACATCGAGAAGGCGGGGATCGATTTCCGGCTGAGCTTGCCCAGCGCGCGGTTCCGGCGTACGGTCGGCAGCTGGGCGGGGCAGTTCACGGACCCGACCGGCCGCATCGTCACCGCCGAGGATTGGCAACGGCGACGCGACGAATGGATCCCCTCGGCCGGGGATCGCGCTTTCATCGCGAGCCTGATGCAACCGGTGAGTGCGCCCGGCAAGATCGCCGCCTGGATCGCACCGCCGGATCGCGGGATCAACAACCAGAGCACCGACTTCGAGTACGTTCATCTGAGCTGATCGGGCCGATGGCCCCCGACACCTGGGGCAACGCGAACATGTCCAGCGAACTCATCGATGCAGTGGTGCGAGGCGATGCCGATGTCGTACGCGGCCTGCTCGATCGCGGTGCCGACCCGAACAGCCGTGACGATGGGGGATGTTCTGCGCTTCGCCGCGCGTTCCTCGGCGGGCAAACGGCGATCGCGCACGCGTTGATCCGCGCCGGCGCCGACGCAAACGAGGCCGGGAGCAGCGGCGACACGCCCCTGCACTGGGCGGCGATGCAGGGACCGGCGGCGATCGCTCGGGCGCTGCTCGATCGCGGCGCGCGCGTCGACGCCAAGACCGGAAGCGGCGGCACGCCGCTGATCCTCGCCGTCAACAGCGGGCAGGACGACGTGGCCAGGCTGTTGATCGAATCCGGTGCCGATGTCAATCTCGCCCGCAAGGGCGGCAAGACCGCGCTGCACCTGGCCGCCATCCACGGACAGGGCGAACTCGTGATCGCGCTGCTGGAACACGGTGCGGACGTGACCGCGCAGGATCATGGCGGTGCCACGGCGCTGCATCTGGCCTGCGCCAACGGGCATGCCGGAATCGCCGAGTGCCTGCTCGAACACGGAGCCGACATCGATGCACGGGACGACAGCCGTGCGACACCGATCTTCCTGGCGGCGGATGCGGGCCAGGAGCGGGTCGTCGCGACGCTGGTCGCGCGCGGTGCCGACGTCAATTGCCAGACCGATCAGGGGCGCTCGCCGCTGTTCGTGGCAGCCTCGAGAGGATGGTTCGCCATCGTCGAAATGCTGCTCGCCGCGGGCGCCCGTGTCGATGCCAGGACCAATGACGGCTGGACGGCCCTCGTGATGGCCTCGGGCAACGGCCATCACGAATGCGCCCGGCTGCTGCTCGCCCACGGGGCGCGGGACTAGCCCGGCGATCGGCGGGCGGAGGACGACATCCTTTGTGGCGGCGATGCGACAGGTGGCTCCGCTGACAGCAAAATCAGAATAATTCCTACTTCCTTGCGCGTGGGCGCGCAGTAGCATCCCCCGGTAATCGAGCTCGATCCGCGTTCCGGAGGATGTCATGATCCTCGCATTGATCGCCGCAGGGTCGTACCCGGTCACCGATTCGGACCGGGACGTGACGGTGCCGCGTGCGCACTCGCGGCCCGGTTGCAGCGACGCGCCGGCGGGCTGCTCCGCGAAGCATTCGAGGCGCACCGGTTGCCCGGGAATCCCGGATTGCCAGAGGGACGGATTCCGGCGCCGGGTCGATCTCGCGATGCGGCATCCGAAGCTCGGCATCCTGCTGTTCGATCCGGAAACCCGCGTGTGCGCCGCGAAAATGGAGCTGATCCTGCGTTACGCCAGGCGCCCCGGGGCATCGTGCCCGGTACTGTGCAGCACCCACTTCGGCGCCTGCACGCGCGTGTGAGTCCGCTCGGTCACTGATCTGCACCGCCGGGCGGCTCCTCCATGCTGCCCTGGCTGGCGTTCGCGAGCGCCGGTCCTTCCTCGGAAATCTCCCCGTTTCGCGCCGAACGGCCGCAGCCGTCCTGCGCCCTGCACGCAGTCGTGTTACTCGATAAGGTTCATCCCAAGGATGTGACGTAACAGGCGCCGGCGTGCCGCCTCGTCGTGACGCTCCCTCTTTTCATCCTGTTCGGAAGGTTGCAATCGGTCCATCGACCATGTATGATCGTGATACAGAAGTGATCAGAACATTATCGAATATCGTAACATATATCGGAACATATCTCGCAATAGGATCGACAGGACCATGCGGAGGCGAACATGAAGGAAACGATCGTGCCGGGGCTGAAATTCACGCGGACATTCGTCGTCGACCGCGCCCGTACCATAGATTTTCTCGGAGAAGAACTTCGGGTCTATGCGACGCCCGAGCTGGTGCGTGATTTCGAGATCGCTTGCCGCGAATTCCTGCTCGGCCATTGCGATCCCGGCGAGGATTCCGTGGGGACCGGCGTCAGCGTGAGCCACGGCGGCGCGACGCTCGTCGGCATGACGGTCGCCATGGACGTGGAGGTCGTCGCAGTCACCGGAAGGCTGGTGAAGTTCGCACTGACCGCGCGCGACGACATCGAGGAGATCTCGAAGGGAGAGCATACGCGTTTCGTCGTCGAGGTCGAGAAGCTGCGCGCGCGCGTCGCGGCCAAGGCGGCGAAGGCTCTGGGCCGCTGAGATGGCCGGCGCGATCAAGCGGGTGCCGGTCTACTGCTATCAGTGCGTGGCCGGGCCGGACCTGCTGACGGTCAAGGTACGCGACGGCGTCGCGACCGAGGTCGAGCCGAATTTTTCGGCTGCGGCGGTCCATCCGGGTGCGGGGAAGGTCTGCGTGAAGGCCTACGGACTGGTGCAGAAGACCTACAACCCGAACCGGGTGCTGCGGCCCATGAAGCGCACCAACCCGAAAAAAGGGCGCGACGAGGATCCGGGCTTCGTGCCGATCTCCTGGGACGAGGCGTTGGCGATCGTCGCGGACAAGCTCAACGAGATTCGCGCCAAGGGACTCGAGGATGAGCATGGCTATCCGCGGGTCGCGGCGAGTTTCGGCGGCGGCGGCACCCCGACCTACTACATGGGCACCTTTCCCGCGTTCCTGTCGGCGTGGGGGGCGGTCGACTTCAGCTTCGGCAGCGGACAGGGCGTCAAGTGCTACCACTCCGAGCACCTGTACGGCGAGCTGTGGCACCGCGCGTTTACCGTCGCCGCCGATACGCCGACTACGAAATACCTGGTCTCGTTCGGCTCCAACGTGGAAGCCTCCGGCGGCGTGTGCGGCGTCGCACGCCATGCCCAGGCGCGGGTGGACGGGATCAAGCGCGTGCAGGTCGAACCGCATCTTTCGGTGACCGGCGGCTGTTCGGCCGAATGGGTGCCGATCAAGCCCAAGACCGATGCGGCCTTCATGTTCGGCATGCTGCATGTGGCCCTTCACGGTGCTGCGCGCGACAGGCTCGACCTGGACTTCCTGAAGCGCACGACCAGCAGCCCGTATCTGGTGGGCCCCAACGGTTATTTCCTGCGCGATCCGGCGACCCGCAAGCCTCTGGTGTTCGATCTGCGGCACGGGGTCGCGGTGCCGTGGGACACGCCCAACGTCGATCCGGCGATCGAAGGCCGCCATCGCGTGTCGGGCATCGAGGTGGGCGCGGACGAACAGCTGTGGAAGCACGACTCGATCGAAGCCGAGACCAGCTTCGGGAGGCTGGTCGCGCACATGAAACCCTACACGCCGGAATGGGCCGACCGGATCTGCGACATCCGGCCGGGTACCGTGCGGCGCATCGCCAACGAATTCCTCGATCACGCCCAGGTCGGCGCGACGACGGTCATCGACGGTCTGGAGCTGCCGCTGCGCCCCGTGGCGATCACGCTCGGCAAGACCGTGTCGAACGGCTGGGGCGGCTTCGAGTGCTGCTGGGCGCGCACGCTGCTTTGCACGCTGGTCGGTGCGATCGAGACGCCGGGCGGCATCCTCGGCACGACGGTGCGGCTCAACCGGCCCGCGCTCAAGCGCCAGTTCAGCCTCGTGCGCAATGACGACGGGTTCATGGTCTATCCGATGAACCCGACCGACAAGGCGCAGTGGCAGTCGAGGCCGCACGTGCGCAACGCGCACCGCACGCTGGTGCCGCTGTCGGCCAATTCGCCGTGGAGCACGGCGCTCGGACCGACCCACCTCGCGTGGCTCTTCCGCAAGCAGCGCCCGGAACACTGGCCCGAAGTCTCTGCGCCCGATCTGTGGTTCGTCTATCGCACCAACCCGACGATCTCGCTGTGGGACACGCCGGAGATCGGCAGGCGCATCGCGGAGTTCCCATTCGTCGTTTGCTTCGCCTACACCGCGGACGAGACCAACCACTACGCGGACGTGCTGCTTCCCGAGGCCACCGATCTGGAGAGTACGCAACTGCTGTCGATCGGCGGAACCAAGTTCATCGAGCAGTTCTGGGATTACGAAGGCGTGGCGATCCGCCAGCCGGCGGTCGCACCGCGCGGCGAGACGAAGGACTTCACCGACATCGCGACCGAACTCGCGAAGCGCACGAACCTGCTCGACAAGTACAACGGCGCGATCAATCGCGGCGCGACCGGCTGGCGGCTCGCCGATGCCGGATACGATTTCTCGCTGGATCCGGCGCAGGCCTATCCGGCCGAGGAGATCTGGGATCGCATCTGCCGTGCGGCGAGCATGGAGCTCACGGACGGCCACGCGTCCGACGGACTGGACTGGTACCGCGAGCACGGCTTGCGCACGCGACGCATCTCGCGGCTGCAGTGGTATCTGCTGCCCTCCTTCCAGGCCAAGGAGATCCGCTTCGAGATGCCCTACCAGGAGCGCATGCTGCGGGTCGGGCGCGAGCTCGCGAACCGGCTGCACGAGCAGGGCATCACGTGGTGGGACGGCCAGCTCAAGGAGTATCAGGCGCTGCCGGTGTGGAAGGACTTCCCCGCGATCTGGGAGCGCGAAGCGGTCAAGCTCGGCGGCACCGGCGCCGACTACCCGTTCTGGCTGCTGACCGCGCGCAGTATGCAGTATGCATGGGGCGGCAACGCCGGCATCCAGCTCATGGACGAGGTCAGCGTCAACCTCAAGGGACATGGCGGTGTCGTCATCAACGCCGGGCGTGCGCAGGAACTGGGCATCGGCAACGGCGATCCGGTCGAGGTGCGCTCCTCGCTGCGCGCGACGCGCGGCCGCGCGGTGCTGGTGCAGGGCATCCGGCCCGATACGTTGCTGATGATCGGCCAGTTCGACCACTGGGCCATGCCCTACGCGAAGGACATGGCCGCGCCGAGCCTGAACACCGTCGCGCACATGTCGCTCGATCTCACGGATGCGACCGGATCGGGCGCCGACATCGTGCGCGTGGCGGTGCGGCCCCTCGCATCGGTGGCGGCGGCATGAGATACGTGATGGCGGCCGACCTGCGCCGCTGCGTGGGTTGCCAGACCTGCACCGCCGCGTGCAAGCACACCAATGCCACGCCGCCCGGCGTGCAGTGGCGGCGCGTTCTGGACATCGAGTCGGGCGAATATCCGGACGTCCGGCGCACGTTCGTGCCGGTGGGCTGCATGCATTGCGGTGATCCGCCGTGCATGCACGTGTGCCCGTCGACCGCCACCTATCAGCGCGCCGACGGCCTGGTCGGCATCGACTACGACAAGTGCATCGGCTGCGGCTATTGTGCGGTCGCCTGCCCGTATCAGGCGCGCTACATCGTCCACCGGGCCGAATTCGCCTACGGCGAGCGTCCGAACGAGTCGGAGGCGAGCAAGTTCGACGGCAGGCGCGTCGCGGTGGCCAACAAGTGCACGTTCTGCATCGAGCGCATCGACGAGGCCGCGCAACGCCACCTCAAGCCGGGGATCGATCCGGAGGTCACGCCGGCGTGCGTCAATTCGTGCATCGCCGGGGTGCTGCACTTCGGCGACCGCGACGACCCGGACAGCAACATCTCGCAACTGTTGGCCGAGAACGTCTGGTTCCGCATGCACGAGGAACTCGGTACCGACCCCGGCTTCTATTACCTCGTCGACTCGAAGAAGAAGTGAAACACGACATCCCGTTCAGTGTCGCGCCCTTCCATCAGACCAACTGGGACTGGCGGGCGGCGGGCAATTTCATCGGTGGCGGTTCCGGGACCGGCCTGCTGCTGTTCGCGGCGGCCGCCGGCGGCGAAGCCTACCGGATCGCGCTCGCCGCTGCGCTGGTCCTGATCGCCGCCGGGCTGACCTGCGTATGGCTCGAAATCGGCAAGCCGCTGCGGGCGATCAACGTGTTCCGGCACCCGGGGACTTCGTGGATGACGCGCGAGGGCATCGTCGCGCTGTTGCTGTTTCCCGCCGGCCTGATCGCGCTGGTCTCGGGCGGGGGCGCGAGCGGCTGGGTCGTGGCGGGCTTCGCGATGCTGTTCCTGTATTGCCAGATGCGCATCCTGCTGGCATCGAAGGGCATTCCGGCGTGGCGCGAGCCGCGCATCCGGCCGCTGATCCTGCTGACCGGACTGACCGAGGGCTGCGGCTGGGCCGTGCTGGCGAGTGCGGCGATCGGGGCCTACACGCCGCAGTGGATGATCGCGATGCTGGCGGCGGCCGCGGCGGCCCGCATGTGGGCCTGGCGTGCCTATCTGGCCGGTTTGCGCACGCGGGGCGCGCCGCGCAAGGCACTGGCGGTGCTCGCGCGCTTCGATCGGCCCTTCCTGCTCGTCGGCAATGCGCTGCCCGCGGCGGCCGCGATTGCGTCGCTGGCCCTCGGCGGACTGTGGCTCGCCGCAGCCGCCGGAGTGCTGGCCGCGCTGGCCGGCTGGGGCATGAAATACACGATCGTCGCTCGGGCGGCATTCAACCAGGGATTCGCACTGCCGATGCTGCCGGTGCGTGGCGTCGGGGTTCCCGGGCCCGCGGCGAAGCCCGGGTGGAGCATCCCCGCTGCGGATGCGCCGGGCGGCGGCGCGGGCCAGGGCGGAGCGCGAGCCGAAAACTCGCGCGGCGCTTGAGCCCGGTCAACGCCGAACCGGCGCAATGGTGCGACGTTGCACGGCAATCGAAACACGAATGCGGAAGGAGCGGGTTCCATGTACGAAATCCGGATCCACGGCCGTGGCGGCCAGGGCGCGGTGATGGCCGCGGCGATGCTCGCCAGCGCCTTCGTCGAGGAGGGCAGGTATGCCGTCGCGGTGCCGTCGTTCGGCTTCGAGCGCCGCGGGGCACCGGTGGTGGCGTTCCTGCGTACCGACGAGCGCGAGATCCGGCGCATGACCAACATCTACCGTCCGGATTGTGTGCTGTGCATCGATCCTACCGTGGCCCGCGCCGTCGACATCTTCGAGGGCGTCCGGCAGGCCGGTACGCTCGTGCAGACCACTTCGAAGGGTCTCGACGAATTGCGAATCCCGGACACGGTCGCGACCGTCGGCCTGTGCGATGCCGTCGCGATCGCCAGAACGGTTTTCGGGCGCACGATCACCAACACGATCATGCTCGGGGCGTTCGCGCGCACGACCGGACTCGTATCGATCGCCTCGCTGCGCCGCGCGCTCGAAGAATCCGACCTGCGTGACGCTGGCCTGAAGCAGAACCTGGAAGCGCTCGATCGCGGCTACGCCGAGACCGTCGTACATCGCATCGCACAGAGGGTGGCGGCGTGAGCAGGGAGCAGGGGCCCCGCGCAGCGGG
>JBBIUI010000044.1:0-20172 GCA_037440385.1 Rhodocyclales bacterium
TGTCAGGACCGGATCCCATCCTTTTTTCGCACAATTTGGGCAAAACTTGACCATGCTCAATTCGCCGGCCGGCATCCTTCGCTAGCATCGCGCGCTGCGCCGCCGGCCCGGCGCCTGCCCGACATGTCCGCGTCCGGCTGGTCGCGCGGGCCACGGGCTCGCTCGTTTCCGCAACGAAAAGGAGAGCTGCATCGTGATGCATCACGAGACCCCCGCGGCCGCTGCGGCCCAGGAGCCGTCGTCCGCGTGCCCTGCGCGCCCGGTGCCGCCGGCGCCGGCGAACCCCGCCGCGAGCGCTCCGAAGACGACACGGCGCGACTTCCTGAAGGCCGGCGGCATGTTGAGCCTGTCCTCGCTGATGGGCACGGCGGCGCTGATGGCCCAGTCCGACGACGCCCATGCCGCCATCGAGTGGGCCGAGCACTTCCAGAAGAACTATCGCCTGATGACGCCGGAAGAAAAGGCCGCGGCGCGCGCCCGGCTCGAACGGCGCTATTCCGCCGAATACGGCAAGCCGGTTTCCGTCCTGACCACCGAGGCGCAGCCGGGCGTGCTGATGGGCTATGCGCTCAACATCCGCAAGTGCATCGGCTGCCGGCGCTGCGTGCATGCCTGCGTGGCCGAGAACAACCAGTCGCGCGGCGGCCGGCCCGGCGAGAAGATCGAGTGGATCCAGGTGCTGCGCATGGAGCGCGGCAAGTTCGACGCCCAGAAGATGAACCACGGCTATCCGGAGGGCCTGGGCATCCAGGTCGGCGGCAACGCCTACACCCCGGCCGGCGAGGTGCTCGAGGGGGAGTACTACTACACGCCCGACAAGGTGCCGGAAAAGGATGCCACGTATATGCCGATCGCCTGCATGCAGTGCGAGAAGCCGCCGTGCGTCAAGGTCTGTCCGGTGCGCACCACCTACCGCGAGCCCGACGGCGTGGTGGTGATCGACTACAACTGGTGCATCGGCTGCAAGATGTGCATGATCGCCTGCCCGTACTGGGCGCGGCGCTTCAACCTCACCAACCCGGTGTTGCCGAAGCAGGACATGAACCCGGTGACGCACTACCTGGGCAACCGGCCACGCATGCGCGGCGTCGTCGAGAAGTGTCACTGGTGCCTGCAGCGCACCCGCCACGGCCGCTACCCGGCCTGCGTCGAGGTCTGCCCGGTGGGGGCGCGCAAGTTCGGCAACCTGCTCGATCCGGAAAGCGAAGTGAGCCTGATCCTGGCCCGGAAGAACGTCTTCCGGCTCAAGGCGGATTACAACACCTTCCCGAAATTCTTCTACTTCTACGATTGAGGGGCGAGCCGTGCAAGCACTGATCCGATTCGCTGCCGATTACACGCGTTACGTCCTCAGGGGCGGCACGAAGTTCTATGCCTGGATGGGGGCGCTGGCCGTGCTCATCGCCGGCATGCTGTACGTGTACTACCTGCAGAACACCGAGGGCCTGATCGTCACCGGCATGACCAGCCAGATCAGCGATGGCCTGTACCTGGCCAACCTGGTGTTCCTGGTGGGGGTGGCGGCCGGGGCGGTGACCGTCGTCTTCCCGGCCTACGTCTACCACCACGAGGGCATGCACAAGGTCACGGTGCTGGGCGAGATGCTGGCCATCAGTGCCGTGATCATGGTGACGATGTTCGTCTTCGCGCACATGGGCCGGCCCGACCGGCTCTGGCACATGATCCCGCTGATCGGCATCTTCAACCTCCCGCATTCGATGCTGGCCTGGGACGTGCTGGTGCTGACCGGCTACCTCGTGCTGAACCTGATCTGCGGCTTCTACTACCTGTGGGTGAAATACACCGGCGGCAAGGTCAACAACACGTGGTTCATGCCTGTTGTGTATGTGTCGATCGTCTGGGCGCTGTCCATCCACACCGTCACGGCCTTTTTGCTGGCGAACAACCCGGCGCGTCCGGTGTGGTTCCACAGCATGATGCCGATCCGCTTCATCACGACCGCCTTCGCGGCGGGCCCGGCGCTGATGATCCTCGCCTTCCTGATCATTCGAAAGAACACCCGGTTCTGGATCGATGACAGCGCGATCAAGCTGCTGGCGAGCATCGTCACCTGGTGCCTGGGCATCGCGATCTTCCTGACGTTGTCGGAAGTCGTCGTCGAGCTGTATGCCCGCACCGAGCACGCCAACGGTCTCTACTACCTGATGTTCGGCCTGCACGGTCTGACCCGGCTGGTGTCCTGGTTCTGGAGCTCCGTGATCCTGATGGTCGGCGCCTTCGTCCTGTTCCTGATTCCGGCCTTCCGCAACGACATGAAGCTGTTGCAGCTTCCCTGCGCGATGGCCTTCGCCGGCATCTGGATCGAGAAGGGCATGGGCCTCGTCGTGCCGGGCTACATCCCGTCGCCGATCGGTGAAGTGACCGAATACTACCCGAGCTTCGTCGAGTGGCTGATGACGCTGGGTATCTGGGCCTTCGGCTTCTTCGTACTGACCATCCTGCTCAAGGGCGCCATCGGCATTCTGCAGGGTGAGATCAGGTACGGCGCCGGCCAGGACGTGGCGGCCGGGTGAGGGGACGACCATGAGAAATGCCGCATTCGCACTGTTCCTCGCCCTGTTTTGCGCCAGCGCGTTCGCCCAGGACGCGGCGAAGGGGCCGGCCAAGGAAACGGTCTGCTTCGAAAGCCGCAAGGGCGCTTCGGAAATCGTCCAGCGCGAGATCAAGCCCGGCCTGTTCAACGTGAAGTGCTCGCCGACGACGGGCGCGGCGCTGTGGTACGGCGATCCGTACGACGGCACGGTGCCGATGGGCAAGATGCCGCTGCTCGACAGGATTCCGCAGGGGCACGCCCTCGTCAAGCCGCGCTCCGAGAAGTTGAAGGTTCTGCCGATGTGCGGCACGGCCTGTCATAACGGCGTCGGCCCGGCGTTCATCCCGCCCGCCCTGCCGAAGGACAAGAAGCCGGTCCCGATCCCGACCATGGAAGGGCTGCTGCCGGAGATCAAGGACCTGCAGCACGGACGCGGGCGCATCTGGTGTCTCGATTGCCACAATACGACCCAGCGCAACAAGCTGGTGGATAATTTCGGCGATGCGGTCAGCTTCGACCAGCCGCAACTGCTGTGCGGCAAGTGCCACGGCGACAAGCTGCGCGACTGGCGCGACGGCATCCACGGCAAGCGCATCGGCGAGTGGGCCAGCAACGGCAAGAAGCGCTGGTTCGTGTGCACCGAGTGTCACAACCCGCACAACGTGCAGGACGGTGCCCGCAACCGCGGCTTCGTCCAGTTGCAGCCCGAGCCGCCGCCGCAGGTGCAGAGGGGTATGAAGGACGCCAGGCACGAACGGATCCCTCCGGTCCCGCACTGATCGATGTCGGATACGCCCGTTCGGCCCAAACCACCGGGGGGAGATCCGGCGTGGGTTCCCCCGGCGCTGACGCGCGAGGAAAAAACGCGCCACGTCGGCAAGACGCCGGTGTTCTTCGGCCCGCCGCTGGCCATCCTCACCGACGGCCGGAACAACACCCTGGAGATCAGCGGCAGGCTCAACCGGACGGCGGAGCGCTATCTCGAGATCCTGCGCCGTCACGGTCTGGCGCTGACGGAGCCGGAGCGTCGATGCGTCGTGCATCTGTGCGACATCGGCTTCATGTCGCCGCTGGAAATCCGCGAGCTGCCTTTCGAAGTCGGCATCACCGACTTCGAGTGCGATGGACTGGACAAGGCTGCGCTCAAGGCCAAACTGGAGGCGGCCAGCTTCGCCGATCTGGTGGCGGTCGTCGAGTCGCTGGGGTTCTGAGCGGCAGCGGCGTATGGCGCAGCGGCTGACATGGCAGCCCGGCTTCAGCGCGGGCGACGAGCTCATCGACGCGCAGCACCGGGCCATCCTGGCGCGCTGCGATGCGCTGGCCGACTGTCTGGCCGCGTCCGGCGAGGCGGCCGATCGTGAATTCCGCAGGGTCTTCGACGAACTGATGACGCTGGCGCGCGAGCACTTCGCCAGCGAGCAAGCGCTGCTGCCCGACGACGACGCGGCGGCCCGCGAAGCCGCCCGCAACGAGCGCGACGAATTCGATTACCTGGCAGCCGAGATCCTCACCACCGAAAACTTCGACAAGGGCGAGCTCCAGCGTTTCCTCGCCCTGTGGTGGGCCGGGCATGTCGTGGGCGCCGCCAGCCGGCGGCGCGTCATTCCGAAGTGACGGCTGGTCGTCGAGTCGTTGCGCACCATGGCGAGCGATGCCATGCACGCCACGTCGTCCGCTCGGCCGGCCGGGCGGCGACGCGTCGCGCCGGTGGCCGCGGCGACCGGATCGATAGTACACTCGCCGCAACCAGATCCGGGGGATCCGCAAGGTGCCTGCGGAAACGAGGATGCGCGTGCGAGGGCCGTTCCTGTTGCTGATGTTCGCCGCCGGCGTCGCGAGTGCGGCGCCGCGCCCGTTTCCGCCCGCGGCGAAGAAGGACATGCTGTACCCCGATTCGGAGCGGATCGATGCGCTGCACATCGGCTCGCAGTTGCTGCGTGTCGCGCCGGGCGCGGTCATCCGCGATCGCCGCAACCTGATCGTGCTGCGCAACGCGCTGCGAGAGCCTGTGCGCGTGCGCTACCAGCTCGATGCCGCCGGCCGCGTGTTTCGCATCTGGATCCTGACGCCCGAAGAGGCCGAGCAGCCCGACGAGTGACGATGGCGGGGAAGTTCTACATCCGCACGTTCGGCTGCCAGATGAACGAATACGACTCGGCGCGCATCGCCGACGTGCTCGCCGGCTCGGGTGACATGCAGCAGACCGCGCATCCGGAAGAGGCCGACGTCATCGTCTTCAATACCTGTTCGGTGCGGGAGAAGGCGCAGGAGAAGGTCTTTCACGATCTGGGCCGCATCCGCGCGCTCAAGCGCGAGCGTCCCGGCCTGGTGATCGGCGTCGGCGGCTGCGTCGCGAGCCAGGAAGGCGATCGGATCGTCGCGCGCGCGCCCTATGTCGATGTCGTGTTCGGTCCGCAGACGCTGCACCGGTTGCCTGTGCTGATCGCGAGCCGGCGCGCCCAGGGGCGGGCCCAGGTCGACGTGTCGTTCCCGGAGATCGAGAAATTCGACCGGCTTCCGCCCCCGCGCGCGGACGGGGCCAGCGCGTTCGTGTCGGTCATGGAAGGTTGCAGCAAGTATTGCAGCTTCTGCATCGTGCCCTACACGCGCGGCGAGGAGCGGTCGCGGCCGTTCGACGACGTGATCGGCGAGATCGCGCGGCTGGCCGGGCGCGGCGTGCGCGAGGTCACGCTGCTCGGGCAGAACGTCAATGCGTATCGCGGCGCGATGAGCGACGGCGGAATCGCAGACCTCGCCTTGCTGATCGAGACCGTCGCGGCCGATCCGCGCATCGGGCGCATCCGATACACGACCTCGCATCCGCGCGAGTTCACGCGGCGGCTCATCGACGCCTACGCGAGCGTGCCCAAGCTCGCGGACCACGTCCATCTGCCGGTGCAAAGCGGTTCGGACCGCGTGCTGGCCGCGATGAAGCGCGGCTACACGGTGCTCGAGTACAAGGCGATCGTGCGGCGGCTGCGCGAGGCGCGTCCCGGCATCTGCATCGGCTCGGATTTCATCGTCGGTTTTCCGGGCGAGAGCGACGAGGATTTCGAGCGCACGATGCGGCTCGTCGACGAGGTGGGCTTCGATGCGTCGTTCAGCTTCCTGTACAGCCCGCGGCCCGGCACGCCCGCGGCCGGGCTCGCGGACGACACGCCGCCCGAAGTGAAGCACATGCGGCTCGACCGGCTCCAGCGCGCGATCGAGGCGAATGCCGCGGGGATCGCACGCGGCATGCTCGGCGGCGTCGAGCGCGTGCTGGTGGAGGGCCCGTCGAGGAGGGACCCGGCCGAGCTCACCGGGCGCACGTCGAACAACCGCGTCGTCAATTTCGCCGGCCCGCCGCAGCTCGTCGGACGCTTCGTCGAGGTGCGCATCGTTGCGCTCGCGCCCCACAGCCTGCGCGGAGAACTGCTCGCGCAGTGAGGGCGAAACCGCTCGATCTCGTGCTGTCACCGGTCGACAACGACCGGCTCGCGAACCTGTGCGGCGCGCTCGACGAGAACCTGCGCCAGATCGAGACGGCCTTCGACGTGGAGATCGCGCGGCGCGGCGAGCGCTTCAGCGTCAGCGGGCGAGCGGCGCAGGCGAGCCAGGCGGCGCGCGCCCTCGAGCACTTCTACGCGCGCGCCTGCGGGAATCTGAGTATCGACGACATCCAGCTCGGGCTGGTGGAACTGCTCGCGCGCGCGCAGGCCGAGCAGCAGCATGCCCCCGCGCTGCTCACGCGCAAGGCCGACCTGCACGGGCGCACGCCGCGCCAGGTGCAGTACCTGCGCCAGATCCAGGAACACGACATCACGTTCGCGATCGGTCCGGCCGGAACCGGCAAGACCTACCTCGCGGTGGCCTCCGCGGTCGATGCCTTCGAGCGCGATCATGTCAGCCGCATCGTGCTGACGCGCCCGGCGGTGGAGGCCGGCGAGCGGCTCGGTTTCCTGCCGGGCGATCTCGCGCAGAAGGTCGATCCCTACCTGCGGCCGCTGTACGACGCGCTCTACGACCTGATGGGATTCGACAAGGTCGCGAAGCTGTTCGAACGCGCGGCGATCGAAATCGCGCCGCTCGCGTACATGCGCGGCCGCACGCTGAATCATGCGTTCATCATCCTCGACGAGGCGCAGAACACGACCCCCGAGCAGATGAAGATGTTCCTGACGCGCATCGGCATCGGCGCGAAGGCGGTCGTGACCGGCGATGTCACCCAGATCGACCTGCAGCGCGGGCAGAAGAGCGGGCTCGTCGAGGCGCGAACCATCCTCGCCGAGGTGCGCGGCATCGCCTTCGCCGAATTCGGCACCGCAGACGTCGTGCGCCACCCGCTGGTGGCGCGCATCGTCGCCGCCTATGAAAGGCACGGGAACCCCGGCGGCACGGGCCGGTGAGCTGCACCTCGCCGTGCAGTATGCGCTCGAGGATGCGCGGCTGCCCGCGCGCGACCGCGTGCGCCGCTGGGTGCGTGCGGCCGCGCCGGGGCCGGCGCGGGTGACGGTGCGCTTCGTCGATGCGCGGGAGTCGCGCGAACTCAACGCCCGCCACCGCGGCATCGCGCGCGCGACCAACGTGCTGTCCTTCGGCTACGCGCGCTTGCCCGTGCTCGAGGGCGATCTGGCGATCTGCGTTCCGGTCGCGCGCCGTGAGGCGAAGCGCCAGGGCATCACGCTCCATGCGCACCTGGCCCATCTCGTGGTGCATGGTATGCTTCATCTGTCCGGCTACGATCATGACAACGACGCCGATGCCGGGCGCATGGAGGCGCGCGAGCGCGCGCTGCTCGCCCGGTTCGGCTACGCCGATCCCTACGGGCCGGGGCGGTAGCAGGGGCGGCGCACGGCGGCGCGTGCCGCGCGCGAACCGGTCTGCGAGAAATGGAACCTTCACCCAGTCGACCTTCCTGGATCGAGCGGCTCTCGGCGCTGCTGTTGCGCGAACCGGAGGACCGCGAACAACTGCTCGCGCTGCTGCACGCCGCCTACGAGCGAACCTGCTCGACGCCGACGCGCTGGTCCATCATCGAGGGCGCGCTGACGGTGGCCGACATGCAGGTGCGCGACGTCATGGTGCCGCGCGCGCAGATGGATGTCATCGACATCCGCCAGCCTCCGTCCGAGTTCATCGGCAAGGTGATCGAAACCGCGCACTCGCGCTTCCCGGTCACCGGCGAGAACAAGGACGACATCCTCGGCATCCTGCTCGCGAAGGATCTGCTTCGCCACTTCGCCGGCGCCGAACTGAACGTGCGCGAGATGCTGCGCCCGGCGGTGTTCATCCCGGAATCCAAGCGGCTGAACGTGCTGCTGCGCGAATTCCGCGTCTCGCACAATCACATGGCGATCGTCGTCAACGAATACGGCGGGGTGGCGGGGCTGATCACGATCGAGGACGTGCTCGAACAGATCGTCGGCGACATCGAGGACGAGTACGACTTCGACGAGGCGACCGACAACATCCAGCTCGATGGAAGCGGCCGATACCGCGTCAAGGCATCCACCGAGATCGCGGATTTCAACCGCGCGTTCGGCACGAATTTCGCCGACGACGAGTTCGACACGGTCGGCGGGCTCGTGATCCATTCCCTGGGGCGCCTGCCCAGGCGCGGCGAGACCGTGCTGATCGAAGGGCTGCGCATCCACGTGCTGCGGGCGGATTCGAGGCGCGTGCACACGCTGCTGGTGGGCGAGCCGCGCGCGACGCCGCCGAAGGCCGCGGCCTGATCGAGCGTTCGTCGTCGCGTGGCCGGCTCTTCCGATCGGATGCGGCTTGCCGCCGCCGGCGCGCTGGGTGCCGCGGGTGCCGCCGGCTTCGCGCCGCTCGCCGTGTTTCCGCTGCCGATCTTCGCGCTCGCAGTGCTGATCGCATGGTGGGACGATGCGCGCGGTGCGCGGCGCGCGGCGGCGCTCGGCTATGCGTTCGGGCTGGGCCAGTTCCTCGCCGGCGTGTCGTGGGTCTACGTCAGCATGCACCGGTTCGGCGGCATGGCGGCCCCGCTCGCCGCGCTGGCGACCCTCGCCTTCTGCGGGTATCTCGCGATCTATCCGGCGCTGGCCGGCGCGGCCTACGCGCGGTTGCGCTGCGCGCGCGCCTGCCTCGACGTGCCGCTCGCGGCGGCCGCCTGGACGCTCGCCGAGGGGGTGCGCGGCTGGCTGCTGACGGGGTTTCCTTGGCTCAGCCTGGGCCATTCGCAGGTGCCTCCCAGCCCGCTCGCGGGCTATGCGCCGCTCGTCGGGTCGCCCGGCGTGTCCTTTGCCGCGATGCTCGTCGCCGGGTGCATGACTGTGGCATGGCGCGCACGCGAGCAGCGCATCTGGGCGATCGGGGCGATTGCCTCGATCGCGGCGCTCGGCGCAGGATTCGCGCGGGTGCCCTGGACGCGGCCCGCGGGAGCGCCGGTCAGCGTCAGCCTGCTGCAGGGCAACGTCGAGCAGAGTCTGAAGTGGGAGCCGGGGCGGCTGCGCGAATCGCTGGACCGCTATCTCGAGCTCGCGCGCGCACATCCTGCCCGGCTCGTCGTGCTGCCCGAAACGGCGATTCCGGCGGCGATCGATCAGTTGCCCGACGGCTATCTCGATCGGCTCGCGGCAGCGGCGGGCGCGGGCAACGACCTGCTGCTCGGCGCGGTGGTGCGCGATCGCGCGGGCTACTTCAACAGCGCGGTGGGGCTGTCCGGCGGGAGGCTCACGCGCTATGACAAACGGCATCTCGTGCCGTTCGGCGAGTTCACGCCGCCGCTGTTTTCCTGGACGCTGCGCGTGCTGCACATCCCGATGTCGGACTTCTCCGCCGGCGCGCCGCGCCAGCGGCCGCTCGCGCTCGCCGGCGAGCGCATCGCGACCAACATCTGCTACGAGGACATCTTCGGCAACGAGATCCGGGCGGCACTGCCCGAGGCGACGCTGCTGATCAACCTGTCGAACACCGCCTGGTTCGGCGATTCCGCCGCGCAGCCCCAGCACCTGCAGATCGCGCAGATGCGCGCGCTGGAAACCGGCCGCTACGTGCTGCGCGCGACCAATACCGGCATGACGGCGGCGATCGGTCCGCAGGGCAGGGTCCTCGCGGCGCTGCCGCCGTTCACGGTTGGCGCGCTGCAAACGAGCGTGCGCGGTCATCGCGGCGCGACGCCGTACGTGTCGGGGGGCGACGTGCCCTTGCTCGCGCTGTGCGCGCTCGCGGTTGCGGCGGCCGCGCTGCGCCGCGCGCGGATCGGGCGCGGCGAAAGCAAGTAAAATCGCCGTTTTGCGAGGATCCCGGCGGGACATGCCGAGCTTTCAGGAAATCATCCTGCGGTTGCAGGAATTCTGGAACCAGCAGGGCTGCGTGCTGCTGCAGCCCTATGACATCGAGGTCGGCGCGGGCACGTTCCACACCGCGACCTTCCTGCGCGCGATCGGTCCGGAGCCGTGGAAGGCCGCGTACGTGCAGCCCTCGCGCCGCCCCAAGGACGGCCGCTACGGCGAGAATCCCAACCGGCTCCAGCACTACTACCAGTACCAGGTCGTGCTGAAACCGTCTCCGGCGGACATCCAGGAACGCTATCTCGACAGCCTGCGCGCGCTGGGCATCGACACGCGGGCGCATGACATCCGCTTCGTCGAGGACGACTGGGAGTCTCCGACGCTCGGCGCGTGGGGGCTGGGCTGGGAGGTGTGGCTCGACGGCATGGAGGTCACGCAGTTCACGTATTTCCAGGAGGTCGGCTCGCTCGCCTGCCGGCCCGTGCTCGGCGAGATCACCTACGGGCTCGAACGGCTCGCGATGTACCTGCAGGACGTGGAGGACGTGTTCGACCTGGTGTGGGCGCCGGGAGTGCGCTACGGCGACGTGTTCCATCAGAACGAGGTCGAGCAGTCCCGGTACAACTTCGAACAGGCCGATGTCGATTGGCTGGGCGGGCTGTTCGGCGAGTACGAGTCGCAGGCGAAGCGGCTGATCGCACTCGGGCTGGCGCTGCCCGGGTACGAGATGGTCATGAAGTGCTCGCACGTCTTCAACCTGCTCGATGCGCGCGGCGCGATCTCGGTGACCGAGCGCGCCGCGTACATCGCGCGCGTGCGCGCGCTCTCGCGCGAGGTCGCACAGGCGTATTACCGCTCGCGCGAGGCGCTGGGCTTTCCGCTGGCGACGCCCGCGCCGACCCCGCGAGAGGTTGGATCGAGATGATGATTCGGAGGTGGCGGCGTGAGCAGGGAGCAGGGGCCCCGCGGAGCCGAGATGCGACCGACCGCGAGCGACGCCCGCCGCCGACCCCGCGAATGGGTGGATCGAGATGACGCTTTGGAGGCGGCGCAGGTGAGCGCCCATGCGACGCTGCTCGTCGAGCTGCTGACGGAGGAGCTGCCGCCCGCCGCGCTGCGTGCGCTGGGCGAGACCTTCGCCGGCGGACTCGCGAAGGCGCTCTCGGAGACGCGGCTCGCCGCAGCCCCCGCGCGCTTCGAATGGTATGCCACGCCTCGCCGGCTCGCCGTGAGCATCGCCGAGGTGCGCGCGCAGGCGGATGCCAGGCGCATCGAGCGCAGGATCATGCCGCGCGCGGTCGCGCTCGACGCCCAAGGCAGGCCGACCGCCGCGCTGGCGAAGAAGCTGGCCTCGGCGGGCATCGCGCCCGAGCGCGCGGCTGCGCTCGAGTGCCGTACCGAGGGCCGCACCGAGATGCTGTACTACTGCGACACGGTGCCCGGCGCGACGCTGGACGCGTGCCTCGCCCCGGCGGTCGAGGCGGCCTTGCGCGCGCTGCCCATCCCGAAGCTGATGCGCTGGGGCGAGGGGGATGCGCAATTCGTCCGGCCCGCGCATGCGCT
Organism: Rhodocyclales bacterium; assembly: GCA_037440385.1. Taxonomy (GTDB): domain Bacteria; phylum Pseudomonadota; class Gammaproteobacteria; order Burkholderiales; family Rhodocyclaceae; genus CG2-30-68-42. The sequence goes on from JBBIUI010000044.1 coordinate 11,356, forward strand.
GGTGCTGCTGCACGGCACGCGCGTCGTGCCCGGTACGGTGCTCGGACTCGCCGCCGGCAACCTCACGCGCGGCCACCGGCTGATGTGCCCCGGCGAGCTGGTGATTCGCGAAGCCGACGCGTACGAGGCCGTGCTGGAGCGCGAAGGCCGCGTCATCGCCTCTTTTTCGCGCCGGCGCGAGTGCATACGCACGGCGCTCGAAGGCGAGGCCGCCCGGCTGGGCGCACGGCTGGACGGCTGCGAGGCGCTGCTCGACGAGGTCACCGCGCTCACCGAGTACCCGGCCGTGTATGCCGGGCGCTTCGATGCGCAGTTCCTGGAAGTGCCGCAGGAATGCCTGATCCTGACGATGCGGCAGAACCAGAAATATTTTCCGCTGTTCGACGCAAACGGGCGGCTGACCAACCGCTTCCTGATCGTCTCGAATCTGCTGCTGGACGATCCCGCCGCGATCATCCGCGGCAACGAGCGCGTGGTCCGGCCGCGGCTGGCCGACGCGCGTTTCTTCTTCGAGCAGGACCGCGCCACCCGGCTCGCCGAGCGGGTGCCGGCGCTCGCCCGGGTCGTGTATCACAACCGGCTCGGCAGCCAGTTCGATCGCGCGAACCGGCTGCGACGGCTCGCCGGCGCGATCGCGCGGCGGCTGCATTGCGACGTGCAGGCAGCCGAGCGCGCGGCCTGGCTCGCGAAAGCCGATCTGCTCACCGGCATGGTCGGCGAGTTCCCCGAGCTTCAGGGGATCATGGGCCGCTACTATGCGCTCGCCGACGGCGAGCCCGTGCAGGTCGCCGATGCGATCGGACAGCACTATCGGCCGCGTTTCGCGGGCGATTCGCTGCCCGAGGGCAATATCGCCTGCGCGGTGGCGCTCGCCGACAAGCTCGATACGCTCTTCGGCCTGTTCGCGATCGGCGCGGTACCCACCGGCGAGCGCGATCCGTTCGGCTTGCGCCGCGCCGCGCTCGGCGTGCTGCGCATGCTCGTCGAAACGCCGCTGCCGCTCGATCTCGCCGAGCTCGTCGACGAGGCCGCGCAGGGATTTGCCGGCACGCTCGTGCCCGCGGACGACGCGCGGGCGCGGCTCATCGATTTCCTGCTGGAGCGGCTGCGCCATCTGCTGCGCGAAGCCGGCCATCCGGCCGAGCGCATCGAGGCCGTGCTGGCACTGCGGCCGATGCGCGTCGATCTGGTGCCGGCCAAGCTCGCCGCGGTCGCGGAGTTCGCCGGCCTGCCCGAGGCGCAGGCGCTGTGCGCGGCGAACAAGCGCATCGTCAACATCCTGAAAAAGGCCGATGGCATCGCGGCGGAAGTCGACGTGCTGCTGTTCCAGGAGCCGGCCGAGCGCGATCTGTTTCGCAACCTGTCCGAGGCCGTGCCGGTCGTGCGCTCGCTGGTCGCGGGCGAGGACTACACCGGCGCGCTCAAGCGGCTCGCGGGCCTGCGCGCTGCGGTCGATGCGCTGTTCGACAACGTGATGGTGATGGCCGAGGAGCCGCTCACGCGCGCCAACCGGCTCGCGCTGCTGCGCGACCTCGCGCAGCTGATGAATCAGGTCGCGGACCTGTCCAGGCTGTCGACATGAAGCTCGTCATCCTCGACCGCGACGGCGTCATCAACGAGGACTCCGCGCAGTTCATCAAGTCGCCGCAGGAGTGGAAGCCGATCCCGGGCAGCCTGGATGCGATCGCGCGGCTGACCAAGTGGGGCTACCGCGTCGTCGTCGCGACGAACCAGTCGGGCGTGGGCCGGGGGCTGTTCGACATGGACACGCTGTGTGCAATCCACGACAAGATGGTGCGCGCCGTGAGCCAGGCGGGCGGGCGCATCGATGCGATCTTCTACTGCCCGCACGAACCCGACGATGGCTGCCCGTGTCGCAAGCCGCGCCCCGGAATGCTGCTCGACATCGCCGCGCGCTACGGCGTCGATCTGAACGGCGTGCCGGCGATCGGCGACGGCCTGCGCGACCTGCTCGCAGCGGTGGCGGCCGGAGCCCGGCCCATCCTGGTGCTGACCGGCAAGGGGGAAGCGGCCCGGCTCGATCCGCTGCTTCCGCCGAATACTCTCGTGTTTCCCGATCTGGCGGCAGCCGCGACCCACCTCACCGCATGATCGCGCTGCGCTCGATCGTGCTCGTCGCGGTGATGGCGCTGCTCACGCCGCCGTTCTCGCTGATCGCGATCGCCACCGCTCCGTTCCGAAGGATCACTCGCTACCGCGTCATCGTGCATTGGGCCGACATCGTGCTGTGGGTCGTCTGGCACGTGTGCCGGATCGAATACCGCGTGCTCGGCCGCGAGAACCTGCCCGGGCGTGCCGCGGTGGTGCTGTCCAAGCATCAGTCCGCGTGGGAGACGATGGCCTTTCAGCAGATCCTCCCGCCCCAGGCCTTCGTGCTCAAGCGGGAGCTGCTGCGGGTGCCGTTCTTCGGCTGGGGGCTGGCATGCTTCCCGAATATCTCGATCGACCGTGGCGCCGGCAAGGATGCGCTGGCGCAGGTGCTCGAGCAGGGACGCGAGTTGCTCGACGAAGGCTTCTGGGTGATCGTGTTCCCCGAGGGCACGCGCACGGCGCCCGGCGCGACCCGGCGCTACAAGCCGGGCGGCGCATTCCTCGCCGCGAACACCGGCGCGCCGGTCATTCCGGTCGCGCACAATGCGGGCGAGTTCTGGCGCCGGCGCGCATTCCTGAAATACCCCGGCACCATCACCGTCAGCATCGGCCCGCCGATCGATCCGGCCGGGCTGACGCCGGCGCAGATCAATGCGCGCGCGCAGTCCTGGATCGAGGCGGAGATGCGCCGGCTGTTCCCGCATCACTATCGCGGTGCCGATCCGCATTAGCTTTTCTTGTACCCGCATAAGCAACCACACGTTGAGAAAGGGGATCGGGCAGCTATAATCCGTGCTGTCCGCCGTTTCCGGCCGTATCGACCCTCTGGCCGGGGATGGGGGACCGGCCGGAGTCTGTGACGAAGGCCCGGAAGGTCTGCCAGATCCGATCTCTGGCCGCCCCCGACGGGGGATGGGGAAAGCCCCTGTCCCTATTGGCTCGGTAGCGAATGGTGCCCACCCTGCGCACCTTCGCTACCGGCGCCATCTCGCGTCGGGGCGGCTGTACCCCGTACGCAGCAACGTGCCGGTGCGCGCCTGTCGAACGCGCGCACCGGCTTGGCATCCTCACTGCGTGGAGGGGGGTACGATGGGTTCGATGCAAGCCATCACGGTCGCCGGTGGTTTCATGGCGACACTGGGGTTCGCGCTGGCGGCGCTGCTCGCGGCCGCACATCGGCGGCTGAACGTCTACGAGGATCCGCGCGTCGACGAGGTCGCGGTGATGTTGCCCCAGTCGAATTGCGGCGCCTGCGGCGCACCCGGCTGCCGGGTGTTCGCCGAGAAACTCGTCGCGGGCGCGGCGCAGCCGGTCCAATGCACGGTTGCCGCACCGGCACAGCACGAAGCCATCGCCGGGGTGCTCGGCGTCGCGGTCGGCGAACAGGAGAAGCGGGTCGCGAGGCTCGCGTGCGCCGGAGGCCGGCACGTCGCCTGGCAGCGCGCCCGCTACGACGGCTTCGCGAGCTGCCGCGCCGCCGCGGTCGTGGCCGGAGGCGGCAAGGCCTGCGCCTGGGGCTGCCTGGGCCTGGGCGATTGCGCGGACGTCTGCACGTTCGATGCCATCAGCATGGACGCGCACGGACTGCCGGTGGTCGATGCCGCGCGCTGCACCGCCTGCAACGACTGCGTCGAGGTCTGTCCCAAAGGCTTGTTCTCGCTCGAACCGGTCAGCCGCAGGCTGTGGGTCGCGTGCCGCAATCTGGCCGAGGGCGGCATCGCCGAGTCCCAGTGCGAAGTCGCCTGCACCGCTTGCGGCAAATGCGTGGCGGATGCCGCACCGGGACTCGTGCGGCTCGAGCACAATCTGGCACGGGTCGATTACGCGCAAAACGCCACGGCGCAGCGCCGCGCGATCGAACGCTGCCCGACCGGAGCCATCGTGTGGTTCGACGACGGCGGGCGGCCACTGCGCGGCGCGGCCGCCCGGCCGGTGCTGCGCGTGCGAGACCTGCCGCTCGCGACGGAAAGGAACCGGTCATGCTGAAGAAGCTGCGTGAGTTCAAATTGCTGGAGCGCGCCGCGCGGGGCCGCGGCGAGCAGTGCGTGTTCAAGTATCCGGGCGTGCGCGATGCCGTCGATGGCAATGCAGCCGTCATCGCGTGCGAGCGCGAAGCGTCGGATGCCGCGGGAGCCTATCCGATCACGCCTTCCACGCAGATGGGCGAGTACTGGGCGGAAGCCGCCAGCCGCGGCCACATCAACGTCTCGGGCCGCAAGCTGATCTTCGTCGAGCCGGAAAGCGAGCATGCCGCCGCCGGGGTGACCGCCGGCATGTCGATGAGCGGCCTGCGCGCGACCAATTTCTCTTCCGCCCAGGGCGTGGCCTTCATGCACGAGTCGTTGTACGCCGCGGCCGGCAAGCGCCTGCCGTACGTGCTCAACATGGGCTGCCGCGCGATCACCAAAGCGACGCTCAACGTCCACTGCGCCCACGACGACTATCACTGCGTCGATGACACCGGATTCATCCAGGTCATGGCGAAGAACGCCCAGGGGGCGGCCGATCTGAACCTGATTGCGCGCAAGACCGCGGAGCTCGCGCTGACGCCGGCCATCGTCGCGCAGGACGGCTTCCTGACGACGCATCTGATCGAGTCGGTGCGCCTGCCGGAGCGCGAGCTGATCGCCGAGTTTCTCGGCCGTCCGGACGACCTGATCGAGGCGCCCACCGCGGCGCAGCGGCTCGTCTACGGGCCGGTGCGCCGGCGCGTGCCCGCGGCCTGGGACGTCGACAATCCGATGCAGACGGGCGTGGTGCAGAACCAGGACGCCTACATGCAGGCGTGTGCCGCGCAGCGGCCGTACTTCTACGACGCCGTCGAGGCGCTCGCCGAGCGCTGCATGGACGAGTTCTTCGATCTGACCGGCAGGCGCTACGAGCGCGTGGGCGCGTACCGGTGCGACGATGCGCAGTACCTGATCGTCGGCATGGGCAGCATGGTTGTGCAGGCGGAGGCCGTCGCCGACTGGCTGCGCGCGAAGCGCGGCCTCAAGGTCGGCGTCGTCGACGTGACGATGTACCGTCCATTTCCGGGCGACCGGATCGGCCATCTGCTCAAGGGGCGACGCGGGGTCGCGGTGCTCGAGCGCACCGACCAGCCGCTCGCCGAGGATCTGCCGCTGATGCGCGAAGTGCGCGCGTGCCTGGCGAAGTGCATCGAGAACGGCGCGCAGGCCGACGACCGCCCCTACCCCGGGTATGCCGTCTATGACCGCGCCGGCGATCTTCCGGTGCTGTACTCCGGCTGTTACGGGCTGGGCTCGCGCGACCTGCAGCCGGAGGCGCTGATCGGCGCGGTCGAGAACATGCTGCCGGGCGCCGCCAGGCGCAGGTTCTTCTACCTGTCGGTGGATTTCGTGCGCGATCCCCCGGCCGATCCGAAGGAGGAAATCCGCCAGCAGCAGCTGCTCGAAGCCTATCCGCACATCGCCGCGCTGTCGCTTCACGGCAGCGAGAATCCCGACCTGATGCCCGAGGGCGCGATCACCGTGCGCATGCATTCGGTGGGCGGATGGGGCGCGATCACGACGGGCAAGAATCTGGCGGTGACGCTGTTCGAACTGCTCGGCTACGAGGTGCGCGCGAATCCGAAGTACGGCTCGGAGAAGAAGGGGCAGCCGACGACCTATTACCTGTCGGCCGCGCCCGAGCCGATCCGCATCAACTGCGAGTACCGCCATGTCGACGTCGTGATCTCTCCCGACCCGAACGTGTTCGAACATTGCGATCCGCTCGCCGGCCTGAAGCGCGGCGGCGTGTTCATCATCCAGAGCGGTCTGGAGGATGCGGGCGCGGTCTGGGCGAGCTTTCCCGAGAGCGCGCGGCGAACCATCGTCGAGCGCGACATCCGGGTGTTCTGGCTCGATGCCTTCCGCATCGCGCGCGAGGAGGCAGGCAACCCGGAACTGCAACTGCGCATGCAGGGCAACGCGTTTCAGGGCGCATTCTTCGCCGCGTCGCCGGTGATGGCGAAAGCCGGGCTGAGCGAGCAGAAACTGTTCGCCGCGATCCGCGCACAGCTCGAATCGAAGTTCGGCGCAAAGGGCGCGAGCATCGTCGAGGACAACGTGCGCGTGGTCAGCCGCGGGTTCCACGAATTGCGGGCGCTCACCGATCGAACGGCGCTCGCGGCTGCCCCGGCGGTGCGCCGCCCGGCCGGGGGGCTGCCGGTAATGCTCGCCCGGCTGCCGCACGGCGGCAGCGGCGTCGCGGACGCGCATCGGTTCTGGGCCGAGACCGGCAGCGCGTATGCCGCCGGCAAGGGTTCCGACAATCTGGCCGATCCCTTCATCGGCCTGTCGGTGATTCCCGCGGCGACCGGCGCGCTGCGCGACCTGACGCAGATCCGCTTCGATCATCCGGTGTGGATCCCCGAGAAGTGCACCGCCTGCGGCAACTGCTACGTCGCCTGTCCCGACAGCGCGATTCCGGGGCTGGTCAGCACGATCGGCGACGTGCTCGATACGGCGCTGCGCCGGGTCGAGACCGGCGGGCGGCCCACGCGCCACCTGCGCCGCGCGCTGCGGGCGGTGGAAAGGCGGCTTCGCGATTCGCTCGCGGGGCAGACCGCGCCGGACGTGCGCGCACTGCTCGACGCCGCGATCGATGCGACGATCGCGCAGGCGGGCGAGCAGCGCGAGGGTCTCGCCGCCGAGTTCGCGCTGCTTCGCGCGGAACTGGGCGAGTTCGCGTTCGCGCTGACCAAGCCCTATTACACGAACCGCGAGAAGAAGGCGCCGGGCAGCGGCGGGCTGTTCAGCATCACGGTCAATCCCTACACGTGCAAGGCGTGCGCGATGTGCGTCGAGGTGTGCGAGGACGATGCGCTCACGATGGCGCCGCAGAGCCCGCAGAGCGTAGCCCGGCTGCGGCGCGACTGGAGGTTCTGGCTCGACCTGCCCTCGACGCCGGCGCAGTTCAGCCGCATCGACAGCCTGGACGAGAAGATCGGCGCGCTGGAAACGCTGCTGCTCGACAAGCGCAACTACGCGTCGATGGTGTGCGGCGACGGCGCCTGCCTGGGTTGCGGCGAGAAGACCGCGATCCACCTGTTCACGGCCACCGTCAGCGCGCTGATGCAGCCGCGGGTGCGCGCCTTCGTGCAGCGGCTCGACGATCTGATCGGACGGCTCGAGAAGCACGTGCGGATGAAGCTCACCGAATCGCTTGATCTGTCCGATGCGAGCGCACTCGCGGCGGCCGCCGGCGGCGAAGGCGAGCTGACGCTGGCGAGCCTGTCGGCGCGGCTCGCGCAGGGCAAGGCCGAGCGCCCGCTCGACCCGCAGTGGGTGCAGTCGGTCGGCCGCCTGCTCGATTCGCTGCGCGATCTGCGTGCGCGCTACGTGGCGGGCCCCGACGGGCGTGTGCGCGCGCCGATGGGCATGGTCAATTCGACCGGCTGCACCTCGGTGTGGGCCTCGACCTATCCGTTCAACCCGTATCCGTTCCCGTGGACGAGCCATCTGTTCCAGGACTCGCCCTCGGTCGCGATGGGCGTGTTCGAAGGGCACATGGCGAGGATGGCCGAAGGCTTCGCGGCGGTGCGCCGCGCCGAGATCGAGCTCGCCGGAGACGCCGATCCGGCCGCCCGCGAGGAGTTCTTCCGGCGCTTCGACTGGCGATCGTTCTCGGACGAGGAGTGGCGGTTGTGCCCGCCGGTGGTCGCGCTGGGCGGGGACGGTGCGATGTATGACATCGGGTTCCAGAACCTGTCGCGCGCGCTCATTTCCGGCATGCCGGTCAAGGTGCTCGTCGTCGACACCCAGGTGTATTCGAACACCGGAGGCCAGGCATGCACGTCGGGCTTCACCGGACAGGTCTCCGACATGGCGCCCTGGGGAGCCGTGAATCACGGCAAACAGGAAACGCGCAAGGAGATCGGGCTGATCGCGGCGGCGCACCGCACGGCATTCGTGCTTCAGGGCAGCATCGCGCACACCACGCATCTGATCGAGGGTTTCATCGACGGGCTCAACAGCCGGCGTCCGGCGCTGTTCAACGTCTACGCGGTCTGTCCGCCCGAGCACGGCGTCGCGGACGATCAGGCGGTGGAACGTTCGCGCCTCGCGGTCGAGTCGCGCGCCTATCCGCTGCTGCGCTACGACCCGGACGCCGGCACCACCTTCGCCGAGTGCATGAGCCTAGAGGGCAACCCGTGCCTCGATGCCGACTGGCCGCGCTACCGGCTCGATTACCGCAACGAGGACGGCACGCAGGCGGCGCTCGATCTGCCGGTGACCTTCGCGGACTTCGCCGCGGGCGAGGCGCGTTTCGCCAAACAGTTCGAGACGGCGCCGCCCGGAACCTGGAGCGACGACATGGTGCCGCTCGCCGACTTCCTCGCGGCTGCGGCCGGGGATCGCGACGGGCGCGTGCCCTACCTCTGGGCGGTGGATCGCGACAATCGGCTCGTGCGTCTGCGGGTGGCGGGCGAACTGGTGCGCGCAACCGAGGAGCGGCTGCTGCTGTGGCACCAGCTCAAGGGGCTCGCCGGGCTCGACCGAGAGGCGGCCGACGAAGAGGCGATCGCGGCCCGCGCACGCGCCCAGGTCGCCGAAGAACTGGCGGGTGCGCTCGCGCGCATCGCAGGCGGCGCCGCGGCCGGCGCGCAGCCCGCGCCGGCGCTCGCCGCGGCGGACACCGCGGGCGATTACGAGCCGGTCTGGGTCGATACGCCGGAGTGCACGAGCTGCGACGAATGCA
>JBBIUI010000045.1:0-18892 GCA_037440385.1 Rhodocyclales bacterium
AAACGGGACGCGGGAGCCCGCGTCCTCGCTTTCCCAGCGCGCCCAATCGCGACCCGGCAGTACACCATCATCGGCCCCGGCCGCGCCGGCCCAGCCGACGAGCACCGCGGCGCACAGCATCGGCGCGAACCGCGCCAGCGCGGGCGCGAGCCTCACGGCGCGTCCGCACCCCGCCGCCCCGTTCCCGTCACGGATTGCGCGTCTCCGCATCATGCTTTTCTTCGTAGATGTGCCGGCTCGCCGCGTCCAGATCCTGTTGCAGATCCCGGCGCTCTTCGCGCGTCACCGTGCCGTCGGCCTTGTACGCGCGCTCTTCGCCGCGAATCGCGCGCTGCTCGGCGACCAGCGTTCGCGTTTCCTCGCGCGTCAGTTCGCCGCTGCGCACACCCTGTTCGATGCGATCGCGCTGATTGGCTTCGCGCCGATCGACGAGCGGCGTGCGCGGGCCGCCGCGCTGCTGCGCGTCGTGCTTCTCGCGGTAGATGTGCGCACTCGCGCGGTCGAGATCCTGCTGCAGATCGCGGCGTTCGGCACCGGTGAGCACACCGTCCGCGCGGTAACGCCGTTCCTCGCGCCGGATCATGCGCTGCTCGCCTTCGAGACGGCGCGCTTCCGGGCGCGTGAGCTGGCCCGAGCGCCAGCCCTGTTCGATGCGCTGCTGCTGGTGATGCTGGCGGGCATCGATGCCGGAACGCGCGAAAACGGTTGTCGAGCCCATCCACATCGATGCGGCGATGCCGCCGGCGATCACCATTACTGTCCGCTTGTTCATCGTACTCTCCTTTCAGGTTGATCTGCGTGCGCCGCGAGGCCCTGCCCGATCGCTCGAACGGCCCTGCGCACGGTCGCCATCTTCGCCGCGAGATGTAAGCCTATCGTGACGGGGCCCGCCGCAGTTGTAATGAATTGTTCGGCCGGCAGGCGCAGCGGCTTGTTGATGCGCTCCGGCGATGCCGCTACGATGGCGCGATGGCCGAGGCGAGAAACCGGATCCTGGTGGTCGACGACGATCGCAGGCTGCGCGAGTTGCTCAAGCGCTACCTGGCCGAGCAGGGTTTCGCCGTCAAGGCGGTCGAGGATGCGCACGGGCTCGACCGCGCGCTCGAGCGCGAACTGTTCGACCTGCTGGTGCTCGACCTGATGCTGCCGGGCGAGGACGGGCTGTCGATCTGCCGGCGGCTGCGCGCGGCCGGAAACAAGGTCCCGATCATCATGCTCACCGCCAAAGGCGACGAGGTCGATCGCATCGTCGGGCTGGAGATGGGCGCAGACGACTACCTGCCCAAGCCGTTCGGCCCGCGCGAGCTCGTCGCGCGCATCGGCGCGGTGTTGCGGCGCCGGCCCGAACCGGCCCCGCCCGGCGCACCGGCATCGGGCGAGGGATGTGTCGAATTCGGCAGCGTGCGGCTCGACCTGGCCACGCGCAGCATGACGCGCGAGGGCAGGCCGGTCGCGCTGACGACCGGAGAGTTCGCGCTGCTGAAGGTGCTGGTGCAGCACCCGCGCAAACCGCTGTCGCGCGACAAGCTGATGGAGCTCGCGCGGGGGCGCGAATACGAGGTGTTCGACCGCTCGATCGACGTGCAGGTCTCGCGATTGCGCAAGCTGGTCGAGGAGGACCCGTCCGCGCCGCGCTACCTGCAGACCGTCTGGGGTTTCGGCTACGTTTTCGTGCCCGACGGGTCGAAGCCGTGAGCGCGTTGCCGCGCACGCTGCTCGCGCGCACTTTCCTGCTGGTGAGCGCCGTGATGGTGCTCTCGGTGCTGGCATGGCTGCGCATCTACGTCGCCTACGAGCGCGAGCCGCGCGCGAAGCAACTCGCGCAACTGGTCGTCAGCGTCGTCAACCTGACGCGCGCCGCGCTGGTCTCGGCCGAGCCCGAGCGCCGCCCGGATCTGCTCGCCGAGCTGACTGCGCGCGAGGGCATCCGCATCTATCCGGCCGAGCCGGACGATGCGATCATCGGCCTGCCCGACACGCCGCTGTTCGCGATCGTCACGGCTCAGGTCAGACGGACACTGGGTGCGGACACCCGTTTCGCGATCGAACGCGAGGGGGTCGAGGGCTTCTGGGTCAGCTTCCGCATCGAGGAGGACGAATACTGGATCGTGTTGCCGAGCGAGCGGCTGGAGCGCACCTTCCCGACGCAGTGGCTCGGCTGGGCGGCGGCCGCACTCGTGCTCTCGCTCGCCGCCGCCTACCTGATCGTGTTCCGCGTCAGCCGGCCGCTCAAGACGCTCTCGCGCGCCGCCATCGCGATCGGCCGCGGCGAGCCGCCGGAACGGATCGACGAACGCGGGCCGGAAGAGGTGGCGACGGTCGCGCACGCATTCAACCGCATGGCCGAGGATCTGGCCCGGATCGATGCCGATCGGGCGCTGATCCTGGCCGGCATCTCCCATGACCTGCGCACGCCGCTCGCGCGGCTGCGGCTGGGCATCGAGCTGTCCGGCGCCGACCCGGACACGCTCGCCGGCATGACGGCCGACATCGAGGAGATGGACCGCGTCATCGGCCAGTTCCTCGATTTCGCCCGCGACGCTTCGGGCGAACCGCCCCGGCCCACCGCGCTCGCGCCGCTCGCCGAAGAAGTGGTCGAGGGCTTCCGCAAGCGCGCCGCGCCGGTCGCGATCGCGACTTCCCCGCTACCCGACGTTCCGGTTCGCCCTCTGGCGATACGCCGGCTGCTGGTCAACCTGATCGAGAACGCCTTGCGCTACGGTGCCGGCACGGCGGTGGAAGTCGCCGTGCGCGGCGAAGCCGGCGCGGCGCTGATCGAGGTGTCCGACCGCGGGCCGGGAATTCCGCTCGAGCAGGCCGAGCGGCTCAAGCGGCCCTTCACGCGGCTGGAGGCGGCCCGCTCGGGCGAGGCCGGCGCCGGGCTCGGACTGGCGATCGTCGAGCGGATCTGCCGCGCGCATGGCGGGCGGCTGGAACTGGCTGCGCGCGAAGGCGGCGGGCTGACCGTGCGGGTGCGCTTTCCGCTCGATCAGGCGGCGAGGTCCGCGGCGGCCTGATTCGCACGCAGGCGCCGCGCGTGGGCATGGCGCGCGCGCAGCCGCGGATCGGTCACGACCCGGCCGACGGTCTCGCCGATCACCATGACGACGCCCAGCACCGGGAGCACCAGCATCAGCCCGGCGACGCCCGCGAGGGCTCCGCCGACGAAGATCATCACGACCGAGAGCAGCGGGTGGATGCGCAGGCTGCGTCCTATCGTCATCGGCATGAACACGAAATCGTCGAGCAGCCGCACGAGGATGAACAGAACGACCGCGCCGTAGGCGAGCGAGGGGTTGCCCGGGAAGTCGGTCGCCGCCACCAGCACGACGACGACGCAGCCGAGGATCGATCCGACATAGGGCACCCAGGCCAGCACCGCGGTCAGCAGCCCGAGCGCGACCGGAGCCGACATCCCGAGCAGCGCGAGCCCGAGCGCGAGCGCCGCCGCATCGAGCACGGTGAGCTTCAGCAGCCCCTGGAAATAGGCGTGCGCGGTGCGATCGACGTCGTGCAGCAGCACGAGCGTGCGCTCGAAATAGGCGTTCGGAACCGCGCGGCCCAGGAAGCGCTTGAAGCGTCGGCCGTCGCGCAGGAAGAAGAAGGCGAGGAAGGGCGCGAGCAGCAGCGAGGGCGCCCAGGTGAATGCCGCCATCACGAACTCGCCCGCATGGCGCTGGGCGAAGTCGTCGGTCAGCGAGCCCAGCTGCGCGCGCAGCGTCGCGGCCGCCTGTGCCTTGGCGAGAACGGCATGGCGCAGCTCCAGCGACGCCACGGTCTGCTCGATCAGGCTCACGCCCGCCGCGACATAGCGATCGAGCGAGTGCTGCCACTGCACCGCACGCGCGGTGATCCACGGAGCGAGCGCCATCAGCGCCAGCGCGACGATCGCGACGAAGGCGACCGTCACGACATTGGCCGCGGCCTCGATGCTCAGGCCGGCGAACACCAGCCGGGTCGCGAGCGGCCGCAGTCCGTAATAGAGCACCAGCGCGAGCAGAAACGGCACCACCAGCCAGAGCGTGGCGCGAAACACCAGCAGCAGCAGGCAGGTCGCCGTGATCACCGCGACCCACACCACCGGCCCGGCTGAGCGCGCACCCTGCGTCATGCGTCCGCGCCCAGGTATTTCCGGTTCATTCCGCGCAGCCGCCGCCCGATATGACGTGCGAGTTGCAGCGACACCCGCGAGGCGATCACCGCATGGGTCTCCAGCAGGCTCATGAAATCGGCGCGGAAGAACACCGCCAGCCGGCAGGCCTCGGCCGCACGCGCCTGCGCCGCACGCGGCGCATCGTCGAGCAGTGCGAGATCGCCGAAGAAATCCCCCGCGCCGAGCTCCGCGATGCGCCCGGCGTCCGTGTCGCCCTGCCGGCAGATCAGCACCCGGCCGGCGAGCACGATGTACAGTGCCTGGCCTTCCTCGCCCTCGTCGAAGATCACCTCGCCCTCGAGATAGCGGCGCTCGTGCAATGCCGCATCGACGATCCGCAGCTCGCGCGGTTTCAGATCGGAGAAGATGCCGACCTGCGCGAGCTGCTCCCAGCGCCGCGGCGCCCGGGCCTGCCGGGTGAATCCGGTCAGCATGTCGAGGTTCCGATCTCCCTGAAGGCCGCAACGGCCCGCGCCGAGCGCGCCACCCTGCCGATTAACGGATCGGGCGCGCCGATTCTAAACCGTCGCGGGGCCGCCGGCGGATCGTCCCGGATCGCCCCCGGATCGATTTGCCAGCGCAACCCGGCCCGACTAAGCTATGGCCACCCGCCGCACGAGCAGGCGACGGTGTCCGCAAACCCTTCATCCGATCGAGGAAACCACGCCATGCCGCAAACCACCTGGATTCTGGTCGCCAACGCCAGCAAGGCGAAGTTCTATGCCAACGCGGGCCCGAAGGCCGGACTGCAACTGATCCGGGAGATCGACCATCCGGCGAGCCGGCAGAAGAACTCCGAACTGGTGACCGACCGCGCCGGCCACATGCAGTCGAGCGGAGACGGGCGCGGTTCGCGCCAGCCGCAGACCGAACCGAAACAGAACGAGGCGCGAAATTTCGCGGCCTCGCTCGCGCGTGAACTCAACCAGGGCCGCACGGCACACCGTTACGCCCGCGCGATCCTGGTCGCGCCGCCCGCCTTCCTCGGGCTGCTCAACGCGGCGCTCGACGCACCCACCGCGCAGCTCGTCAGCGAGCGCATCGAGAAGGACTACACGAAATCGACCGACAAGGAACTCGCCGCCCGGCTGGAGTCGTACATCTTCCTGTGAGCGTTCAGGCGAGCGGCCAGCGCGCCAGCACCGAGTAGTCGGCGCCTTCCGGCCTCGTTCGCGATTCGACCAGCACGAACTCGCGCACCGGCCACGCGAGCCGCGCGAGCCGCGCCGGCCCGGCCTCGCGGCGGCAGTTGCGCACGAGCGTCACGTGCACGGCGAAGGGCCGCTCCTCGACCGGGAAACCGCCGGCGGCCAGCCCCGCGCCGAGCCCGGTCACCAGTTCCGACAGCGCGTCCGGGACGCTCGCCGAGCCCGCCCACAGCATGCGCTGTCGCGGCCGGTATTCGATCCGGTCGAGCGCGAGTTCGAACGAGCGGCCCGCGAGCCGCGCCGCGATGTCCTCGAGTTGCCGCACGCGCGCGCCGGGTACCGAGCCGATGAAAGCCAGCGTCTGATGCAGCGTGTCGCGGCGCATCGCCCTGCCGCCGCATGCCTTCGCGGCCTCGAGGGCGAGTGCAGCGAGCACCGACGCCACTTCGCTGCCCGGCCACAGCGCGAAGAACACGCGCCGGGCATCCGGTTCCCGCTCGCGGCCGCTCGGGCTCACCGCCTGCGATGCGCCGTCGCCGATCGACCGGCCGGGACCCGGCGGCCCGGCGGCATCCGCGCCCGGCCGCATCCGCGCCGTGCGGCGCGCCGGCTGCCCGCTCACGTCGCGCGCCGGATCAGCGCCACCGCGTGCGCGGCGATGCCCTCGCCGCGCCCGATGGGGCCGAGCCGCTCGCTGGTCTTGGCCTTGACGTTGACCGCGCCCGCCTCCAGGCCGAGATCGTGCGCGATGTTGTCTACCATGGCCTCGATGTGGGGGGCCAGGCGCGGCGCCTGCGCGATGACGGTCGCATCGACGTTGCACACCGCATAGCCGGCCGCGGCCACCCGCCGCATCGCCTCGCGCAGCAGCGCCCGGCTGTCGGCGCCGGCGAAGGCCGGATCGCTGTCGGGAAAATGGCGGCCGATGTCGCCGAGGCCGGCCGCGCCGAGCAGCGCGTCGGCGAGCGCATGCAGCAGCACGTCGCCGTCGGAATGGCCGAGCAGCCCGCGCTCGAAGGCGATATCGACGCCGCCCACGCGCAGCCTGCGGCCCGGAACCAGCGCGTGGATGTCCCAGCCCTGCCCGATACGAAAGGACGCCGTCATCGACTCTCCCGATTCGCGAGGATCCACCCCGCCAGCGCGAGGTCTCCCGGCCACGTGACCTTGAGGTTGGTCGCATCCGCGGCCACCAGCTTCGGACGCAGCCCGAGCGCCTCCACCGCCGAGGCCTCGTCGGTCCATTCGGCGCCGGCCTCCAGTGCCCCGCGCAGCAGCCGGTAGCGGAACATCTGCGGCGTCTGCGCCTGCCACAGCCCCTCGCGCGCCACGGTGGCCGCGATGCGCGCGGCGCCGTCGGAGCGCTTCAGCGTATCGGCGACCGGCACCGCGAGGATGCCGCCGACCTCGTCGTCCGCGACCTCGCGCAGCAGCCGCTCGACGTGATGCCGGGCGAGGCAGCAGCGCGCCGCGTCATGCACCAGCACCCAGTCCTGCGGCAGCAGCTCGCCCGCGATCGAGCGCAGGCCGTTGAGCACCGAGCGCGCCCGGCTCGCGCCGCCGCAATAGCGCACCGCGAGCTTCGCGCCGAGCGCACTCCAGTCGTGGCGTTCCCAATGCTCGTCGGCCGGATCGAGCACCACGTAGACGCGCTCGATCGCATCGATCGCGCACAGCACGGACAGCGCGTGATGGATCATCGGCCTGCCCGCGAGCGGTACGTACTGCTTGGGCAGCGCGGCCGCGAGCCGGGAGCCGGTGCCTGCCGCCGGAACCAACGCGTAGTGGGCCATGCTCGGGATCGATCCGGTTGGGGCAGCGGATTATCGCGCAGGACGCGCCCGCCGCGAAACGGCGCTGCGAACCGCCGGCCGGAACCTATAATGAATTCGGGAAGTGTCGCGCACGGGTCCATCCAGATCCATCATCGGGAGTGCCGCCATGCTCGCCATCCGGCCGGCCGCCGTCGCCGGCATGTTCTACCCGGCAGATGCCGAGGAGCTTCGCACCGGCGTCGATGCGATGCTGCGCGACGCGGCGGCGCCCGCCGGCCGGCTGCCGAAGGCGCTGATCGTTCCGCATGCCGGTTACGTCTATTCCGGGCCGGTGGCCGCGAGCGCGTACGCGCGGCTGGCCGGAGCGCGCGACAGGATCGCGCGCGTCGCGCTGTTCGGCCCCGCGCACCGAGTGTTCGTGCGCGGGTTGGCACTGCCCGAGGCCGATGTCTTCGTCACGCCGCTGGGCCGGGTGCCGATCGACCGCGATGCGTTCGACCGGCTGCGCGACTTTCCCGGCGTCTCGGATAGCGAGCTCGCGCACGCGCTCGAGCACAGCCTCGAAGTGCAGCTACCGTTCCTGCAGCGCACGCTGGGCGGCTTCACGCTCGTGCCGCTGGTCGTCGGCGACGCCGCGCCCGCGGATGTCGCGCGGGTCATCGAGGCGCTCGCGGCGGATCCCGCGACGCTGATCGTCGTCAGCTCCGACCTGTCCCACTACCACCGCTACGACGAGGCGCGGCGCATCGACTCGGATACCGTCGCGCGCATCGGCGCGCTGGCCGCGGACATCGATCACGAGGAAGCCTGCGGGGCGACACCGATCAACGGCGCGGCGCTGTGGGCGCGGCGCCACGGACTGACCGCCGAGCTGCTCGACCTGCGCAACTCCGGCGACACCGCGGGCGACCGGAGCCGCGTCGTGGGCTACGCGGCGTTCGCACTGTACGAAGGCAGCGGCGATGAGCCCTGAACTGGGCGAGGCGCTGCTCGGGATCGCGCGCGGGGCGATCGGCAGCCACTTCGGGCTCGCCGCCGAGCCCGTGCCCGAGCTTCCCGAGCTGCGCGAGCCGGGCGCGAGCTTCGTCACGCTGACCGAGCGCGGCGAGCTGCGCGGATGCATCGGCAGCCTGCAGGCGCAGCGTCCCCTGCGCGAGGACGTGCGCCGCAACGCGCTCGCCGCGGCCTTCCACGATCCGCGTTTCCCTCCGCTCGAGCGGCGCGAGCTCGACGCGATCCGCGTGGAAGTCTCGCTGCTCGAGCCGCCCGTCGCGCTGCCGGTGCGAGACGAAGCCGATGCGCTCGCGCAACTGCGGCCCGGCATCGACGGAGTGGTGTTCTCGTACCGGAGCGCGCGCGCGACTTTCCTGCCGCAGGTCTGGGAGAGCCTGCCGGAGCCGCGCGAATTCCTGGCGCAACTCAAACGCAAGGCGGGGCTGCCCGCCGATTTCTGGAGCGACGAGGTTCGCCTCGCCCGCTACAGGGTGACGAAATGGAAAGAACCGATGCCGAAAACGGCCGGGTGACGCCCGGCGGTGCTCCGGCGCGCTGGTGGCACGCACTGCCCGACGGTCGCATCCAGTGCGACCTGTGCCCGCGAGACTGCAAGCTGCACGAAGGCCAGCGCGGCGCCTGCTTCGTGCGCGCGAACGTCGGCGGGGCGATGGCGCTGACGACCTACGGGCGCTCGTCGGGGTTCTGCATCGACCCGATCGAGAAGAAGCCGCTCAATCACTTCTTTCCGGGCTCCAGCGTGCTGTCCTTCGGCACCGCCGGGTGCAACCTCGCGTGCAAGTTCTGCCAGAACTGGGACATCTCGAAATCGCACGACATGGACCGGCTGATGGACGAAGCCTCGCCGCAGGCCATCGCGCACGCCGCCGCGCGCCACGGCTGCGCGAGCGTCGCCTACACCTACAACGACCCGGTGATCTTCGCCGAATACGCGATGGACACCGCCGACGCGTGCCATGCCCTCGGCATCCGCAGCGTCGCGGTCACCGCGGGCTACATGCATGCCGGAGCGCGGCGCGAGTTCTACGCGAAGATGGACGCCGCGAACGTCGACCTGAAATCCTTCAGCGACGACTTCTATTTCCGCATCTGCGGCGGCAAGCTGCAGCCGGTGCTCGACACGCTCGTGTATCTGCGGCACGAAACCGCGGTGTGGTTCGAGATCACGACGCTGCTGATCCCGACGCTGAACGATTCCGACCGGGAGATCGACGCGCTGTCGAAATGGGTCATGAAGGAACTCGGCCCGGACGTGCCGCTGCATTTCACGGCGTTCCACCCGGACTGGAAGCTCGCCGACCTGCCGCCCACGCCCGCCGCGACGCTCGCGCGCGCGCGGCGCATCGCACTGGACAACGGCCTGCACTACGTGTTCACCGGCAACGTGCACGACCCCGAGGGCGGCACCACCTATTGTCCGGGCTGCCGCAAGCCGGTCATCGAGCGCGACTGGTATTCGATCGGCGGCTACCACGTGAGCGCGGACGGCAAGTGCGAATTCTGCGGCACCGCGATCGCCGGCCGGTTCGGCACATTCAGGGAGGCATTCGGCCCGCGGCGCATCCCGATCGCGATCCACGCGGCGTGAGACGCGGAGAAGACCGCGCGACGCGAGCGCGGTAGCGAAACGATCGCCGTCTTCGTCATCGCGAGCGGCGCAGCGACATCCCGGTCATTGCGAGGCGCGCACAGCGACGAAGCAATCCCGTCTGCGGCCGGACGGCCGCAACGCGCTTCGCGCGGGATCGCTTCGTCGGCCTTCGGCCTGCTCGCAACGACGGGGTGTCGGAGCCTCGTCCGCCTTCGGCCGCGTCGACAGGACGGGGGGGTGTGCGCCTCGTCGCGATGACAGCCCACCGGAGTCTCGTCGGCCTGCGGCTGCCTGGCGACTTGCTGCTGCCAGGCACGAGCGCCCCCTGTCCGGGTGCGCCAGGCCAGCCGTTCCCAACCATGCGTCATTCGGCGAGCAGGCGCACGACCTCGGCATCCTCGACCTGTCCGAAGTCGGCATAGAACTGACCGACGGCATAGAAGTCGGCCGGCGTGTGCAGGCATACGACCTCGTCGCAATAGGCGCGCACGTTTTCCAGTGTATCGGCCGGCGCGACCGGTACCGCGCACACGAGCTTCTCCGGAGCCTTCGCGCGCAGGCAGTGCAGCGCCGCGATCATCGTCGCGCCGGTCGCGAGCCCGTCGTCGACGACGATGACGATGCGCCCGGACGGATTCCTCGCCGGGCGCAGCGGCGAGATCCGGGCACGGCGCGAGCGCAGCGTGTCGAGCTCGCGGCGTCTGATCCGTTCGATGTAGCCCTCGTCGGCCCCGGCCGATTCCGCCCATGGCGACCGGTACACCCAGCCGCTCTCGTCGATGGCGCCGATGGCAAACTCCGGATTGCCCGGCGCACCGAGCTTGCGCACCAGCACGACGTCGAACTCGCCATGCAGCGCCTGCGCGATCACTTTCGCCATCGGCACCGCGCCGCGCGGGATCGCCAGCACGAGCGGGTTGCAGCCGTCATAGCCGGCGAGCGCATGGGCGAGCCGCGCGGCGGCATCGACACGATTTGCAAACAGCATGGACGGATCCTCCCGCGAACGCGGTCGCAGCCGCTACTGTCGCTCAACCGGCACGGCCTGCGCAACCGCGGTCGAACGCCGATGCAGGTCTGTGCACCGCACAATCGAGGGTGCGGGCGAACTTATAATCGCGCCATGCACCCGATCGCCGCCCGGAATCGATGAACGCCCCGTACACCGGCCTGCTGCCGGAAGTCGAGACGCTCCGGGATCCCGCCCCCGGCGCGCGCCTCGAGCTGCCCCCGCTCGCCGGTTCGGCGGATTCGCTGGCGCTCGCACGGCTTGCCGCGCGCGGGCGGCCGATCGCGACCTTCGTCGCCACGCCTGCGGATGCGGCGCGCATCCAGGACGAGATCCGCTGGTTCGATCCGGGGCTGCGCGTGCTCGTGCTGCCCGACTGGGAAACCCTGCCCTACGACGGCTTCTCGCCTCACCAGGACCTGATCTCCGAGCGGCTGGCGACGCTGTACGAGCTGACGCAGGAACGCTGCGACGTGCTGCTCGCGGCCGCGACGAGCGTGCTGTACCGGCTGGCGCCGCGTTCCTATATCGCCGCGCACACGTTCTTCATCGAGCAGGGCGGGCGGCTCGACCTCGGCCGGCTGCGCAGCCAGCTCACGCTGGCCGGATACCAGCACGTCACGCAGACGGTGGCACCGGGCGAATACAGCGTGCGCGGCGGCCTGATCGACCTGTTCCCGATGGGGGCGAACCTTCCCTATCGCATCGACCTGTTCCACGACGAGATCGAGACGATCCGCACCTACGATGCCGACAGCCAGCGCACGCTCTACAAGGTGCCGGAGATCCGCCTGCTGCCGGCGCGCGAGTTCCCGTTCGACGAGGCCGGACGCACGCGCTTCCGCGGGCGCTTCCGCGAGACCTTCGAGGGAGACCCGTCGCGCAGCACGGTGTATCGCGACGTCAGCAACGGCATCGCTCCGGCGGGCATCGAGTACTTCCTGCCGCTGTTCTTCGATGCCACCGACACGCTGTTCGATTACCTGCCGGACCACGCGCTCGTGTGCCTGCATCATGACGTCGCGCAGGCGATACGCGAGTTCTGGCGCGACACCCGCGCGCGCCACCAGTTGCTCGGCGGGGACGCGACGCGCCCGCTGCTCGCGCCCGGCGCGCTGTTCCTCGACGAGGAGCATTTCTTCCTCGCGACCGCCCGCTTCGGCCGCCTCGTGCTGCCGCCGCCCGGCCCGAGCGCGCGCGCCGCGGCGCCGCTTCCCGAGCTCGCGGTGCAGCGGCGTGCCGAGGATCCGCTCGCACGGCTGCGCGCGTTCCTGTCCGGCCATGCCGGCAGGGTGCTGCTGGTCGCCGACTCGCCCGGCCGCCGCGAGACGGTGCACGAGACGCTCGCCGAGTATGGATTGCAGCCCGCCCCCACCGCCGGCTTCGCGCAGTTCCTCGCGGCGGGCGAGCGCTTCGCGCTGACCTGCGGCCCGCTCGCCGGCGGCTTCGAGCTGCCGCACGCCGGCCTCGCGCTGGTCACCGAGAACGAGCTGTACCCGAGCACCGCCGGCACGCGGCGCGCGCGTGCGCAGGCCGGCCGCACCACCGCGGAAGGCTGGCTGCGCGATCTCACCGAACTCAAGATCGGCGATCCGGTGGTGCATCACAAGCACGGCATCGGCCGCTATCTGGGACTCGTGCGCATGGATCTCGGCGAGGGCGAGACGGAGTTCCTGCTGCTCGAATATGCCGACGCGGACAAGCTCTACGTTCCGGTATCCGCGCTGCAACTGATCAGCCGCTACAGCGGCGTGCCCGCGGAAGAGGTCGCGCTCGAGAAGCTCGGCAGCGGACACTGGGAGCGCACGCGGCGCAAGGCGGCACAGCAGGTGCGCGACACCGCCGCCGAGCTGCTCGAACTGTACGCGCGGCGCGCGGCACGCGCGGGTCATGCGTTCCAGTGCCGCCAGCACGATCTCGAAGCGTTCGCCGAAGGCTTCGGTTTCGAGGAGACCGCCGACCAGCGCGCAGCGATCGAAGCCGTCGTCGCAGACATGACCTCGGGCAAGCCGATGGATCGCCTGGTGTGCGGTGACGTGGGCTTCGGCAAGACCGAGGTCGCGCTGCGCGCGGCCTTCGTCGCGGTGTCCGGCGGCCGCCAGGTCGCGGTGCTGTGCCCGACGACGCTGCTCGCGGAGCAGCATGCGCGCACGTTCTCGGACCGCTACGCGGACTGGCCCGTACGCATCGTCGCACTGTCGCGGCTTCGCACCGCGGCGCAGCAGAAGCAGGCGCTCGCCGAGATCGCCGCCGGTCGCATCGACATCGCGATCGGCACCCACAGGCTGCTGCAGCGCGACGTGCGTTTCGCCCGTCTCGGACTGGCCATCATCGACGAGGAACACCGCTTCGGCGTGCGCCAGAAGGAGGCGCTCAAGGCGCTGCGCGCCGAAGTCGACGTGCTGACGCTGACCGCGACGCCGATCCCGCGCACGCTGTCGCTGTCGCTCGAGGGGCTGCGCGACTTCTCGGTCATCGCCACGGCGCCGGCGCGCCGGCTTGCCATCAAGACGTTCGTCACCCGCGCCTCCGACGGCATCATCCGCGAGGCCTGCCTGCGCGAGTTCAAGCGCGGCGGCCAGGTGTATTTCCTGCACAACGAGGTCGAGTCGATCGAACGCATGCACGAGCGGCTGGCCAGGCTGCTGCCCGAGGCGCGTATCGCGGTCGGACACGGGCAGCTTTCCGAGCGCGAGCTGGAACGCGTGATGCGCCAGTTCACGCAGCAGCGCGCGAACCTGCTGCTGTGCACGACCATCATCGAGACCGGCATCGACATTCCGACCGCCAATACCATCGTCATCAACCGCGCCGACCGCTTCGGACTGGCGCAGTTGCACCAGTTGCGCGGCCGCGTCGGTCGTTCCCACCATCAGGCCTATGCCTACCTGCTCACCGACGCCCATGCGAAACCGAGCCCCCAGGCCGCGAAGCGGCTCGAGGCGATCCAGATGATGGAGGAGCTCGGTTCCGGTTTCTTCCTCGCGATGCATGACCTCGAGATCCGCGGAGCCGGCGAGGTGCTCGGCGAGGCGCAAAGCGGCGAGATTCAGGCGGTCGGCTTCAGCCTGTATGCCGACATGCTGAACGCCGCCGTGCGTGCGCTGCGGCAGGGGCGCGAACCGGATTTCGATCGACCGCTCGCGATCACCTCCGAGATCAACCTGCACGTGCCCGCGCTGCTGCCCGGTGAGTATTGCAGCGACGTGCACGAGCGGCTCACGCTGTACAAGCGGCTGGCGAACTGCGACAGTGCCGATGCGCTCCAGTCGATGAAGGAGGAGCTGATCGACCGTTTCGGTCCGCTGCCCCCCCAAGGCCAGGCGTTGATCACGACCCACCGGCTGCGCATCCGCGCCATGCCGCTGGGCATCGCGCGCATCGAAGCGAGTCCGTCGAAAATCCAGATCCAGTTCGCACCCGACCCGCCGATCGATCCGGCGCACGTGCTCGCGCTGATCGAGCGCGACCGCGACCTGAGCTTCGCCGGCCCCGACAAACTCGTCTGGCAACGCCCGGGCGCGGAGCTCGAGGCGCGCGCCGCGCTGGTGGACGAGCTGTTGCGGCGGTTACAATCGTAAGGAGGTCAGGCCATGCCCACGAGAACACTCGACGACGTCAACGTCGCCACCTATTACGCGATGCCCACTCCTGCCGAGCTGCGCGCGAAGCTGCCGATGAGCGAGGCGGCCGAGCGCACGGTGGCGGAGGGGCGCAGCACGATCCGGCGCATCCTCGAGCGCCGGGATCCGAGGCTGTTCATCGTCGTCGGACCCTGCTCGATCCACGATCCGGTCGGCGCCTACGATTACGCGCAGCGCCTGAAGCGGCTGGCCGACGAGGTCGCCGACACGCTGTTCGTCGTCATGCGGGTGTATTTCGAGAAGCCGCGCACCGCGACCGGATGGAAGGGTTTCATCAACGATCCGCGCATGAACGATTCCTTCCGCATCGAGGAGGGCATGCAGCGGGCGCGCGAATTCCTGATCCGGCTCGCCGAACTCGGTCTGCCTGCCGGCACCGAGGCGCTCGATCCGATCACGCCGCAGTTTCTCGGCGAACTGGTCTCGTGGACCGCGATCGGCGCGCGCACTTCCGAATCCCAGACCCATCGCGAGATGGCTTCGGGACTGTCGACGCCGGTCGGCTTCAAGAACGCGACCGACGGCGACACCCAGGTTGCGATCAACGCCATGCTCTCGTGTGCCCGCCCGCACAACTTCCTCGGCATCAACGAGGAGGGCCGTACGATGGTCGTGCGCACGCGCGGCAATCGGCTCACGCACATCGTGCTGCGCGGCGGCCCCCGGCCCAACTACGACAGCGTGAGCCTGTCGATGGTCGAACAGGCGCTCGCCAAGGCCGGCCTGCCCGTGAACATCGTCGTCGATTGCTCGCACGCCAACTCGTTCAAACGCCCCGAGTTGCAACCCGCGGTGATGACGGACTGCGTGCATCAGATCCTGGCCGGAAACCGCTCCATCGTCGGACTGATGATCGAGAGCAACCTCGAGGCGGCATCATCGCCCATCCCCGATGATCTCACGCAGCTCAAGTACGGCCAGTCGGTCACCGACGCCTGCGTGGACTGGCCCACCACCGAGAACATGATCCGCGAGGCGCGAGCCGCGCTCAAGGGCGTCCGCTCGGCCGGGGCATGAGCCGCGCGAGGCGCGTAACGCTCGTTCGGCATGCCACGAGATCACTTCGTCGATACGCTCCGCGCAATGACAGCGAACGGGACCAGATTGCTTCGTCGGGCTTCGCCCTCCTCGCAATGACAAAGTAATCGCGCTTCATCGGCCTCCGGCCCCCTCGCAATCACGAGTCACCGCCTTTCGCCCTGCACGCAATGACGAGTCACCGACCTGCCACCTCCACGCAATGACGTTCGTGCCGTCGTTGCGAACAGCGAAGCAAACCCGCCGTCATCTGCCAGCGAGCGGAATGATGTCGGCGGAGCGCAGGCAGACCGTCACCGCCCCCCCGGCCGCGACGGCATAGCGGCGCACCGCGCGCACCGGCAGCCGGACCTGCAGGCGCACCCCCGGCAGACCCCCCGGTTCGAGCCACACGAGCGCCTCCGCGCCGAGCTCTATCGTTTCCTTGACGAGCGCCGGAACGGGATTGTCCAGATGGCTGCCCCACGGCTTGTCCGGCCGCGCCAGCAGCACGTTCGCCGGCAGCACCGCCCAGCGCAGGGTCGAGCCGACGTCCGCCTGCACGCGATCCGACATGCGCAACCGATGCGGCCCCCAGCGCAGCACCGGCCCGCGGCCGGCAGCGTCCGCCTCGAGCCGGCCTTCGAACACGTTCGCGATGTCGAGCAGGCGCGCCGCCTCCTCGCAATGCGGGCGGGCCAGCACCTCGGCCGTCGGTCCGGCCTGAAGCAGCCGCCCGTGGTGCAGCAGCATCAGATGCGAGGCGAGCTGGGCGGCCTCGTCGAGATCGTGGGTCACGAGGATCACGGTGGTGCGCAACTGTTCGTGCAGCCGGCGCAGCTCGACGTACAGGCGCTTGCGGGTACTGCGATCCACGGCCGAGAAGGGTTCGTCGAGCAGCAGCACGCGCGGCTCACGCGCGATGGCGCGCGCGAGCGCGACGCGCTGGCGCTGCCCCCCCGAAAGCTCGTGCGGATAGCGCGCCTGAAGTCCTTCGACACGCGCAGCCGCGAGGCAGTCCGCGGCCCGGCGCTGCCGCTGCGCTCTGGCCAGATGCGTCAGGGCCGCTTCGACATTGCCCTGCGCCGTCAGATGCGGAAACAGCCCGTAGTGCTGCGGCACGAAGCCGATCGGCCGCTCGCGGGCGGCGAGGTGGACGCGCTCGCCGTCCCACACCGCCCCGTCGAGCGCGATGCGCGAGCGCCTCAGCCGCAACACGCCCGCGATGGCGCGCAGGACCGACGTCTTGCCGCTGCCCGACGGGCCGACCAGCGCGCTGATCCTGCCCTCCGGAATCTGCGCGCGGAAGTCGAGCGCCGGCGCGTCGTGGCTCAGTTCGAGCGCGAGAGCCATGTCGCGCGCCTGCGGTTGCGGAGCCGGTCCGCCATCGCGTAACTCACGGCGATCGTCGCGGTGGATAGGAGCAGCAGCAGCAGCGACATGTTGCCTGCGGCGGCATGGTCGAAGGACTGTGTCCGGTCATAGATCGCGATGGCGACGGTCCTGGTCTCGCCGGGGATGTTGCCGCCGACCATCAGCACCACGCCGAATTCGCCCAGCGTATGCGCGAACGTCATCACGCACCCCGACAGGATCCCCGGCCACGCGAGCGGCAGCTCGATCCTGCGCAACGACTGCCAGAAGGTCAGCCCGCAACACTGCGCCGCCTCGCGGATCTCGAGCGGGATCGCCTCGAATGCGCGCTGGATCGGCTGCACCGCGAACGGGATGTTGAACACCACCGAGGCGACGACCAGCCCGGTGAAGCTGAAGGCCAGCGTATGGCCGAACAGCGCCTCGAACCACCGGCCCGGCGCCGAGTCGGCGCCCATCGCGACGAGCAGGTAGTAGCCGAGCACGGTCGGCGGCAGCACCAGCGGCAGCGCGAGCAGCCCCTCGACCCACGGCTTTCCCGGGAATCGCGCGACGGCGAGCGAGCGCGCCGCGGCGATCGCCAGCGGCACCAGCACGACGAGCGTCGCGAGCGCCAGCTCGACCGACAGTGCGATCGCGGGCCAGTCCATCACTCGCGCCGCTCGCCGGGCAGCACGAAGCCGAAACGCACGAAGATGGCGCGCGCGGCGGGCCGTCGCAGATATTCGTAAAAGGCTCGGGCCGTGGTGCCGGCCGAGTTCATCAACACCATGCGCTGGCGCAGCGGCTCGGCCCGGTGCCATTGCGCCGGAATCGGTGCGAAGCGGCCCAGCCGGGCGATCTGCGGCGCGCGCGACATGGACAGAGGAAGGATCCCTCCCTGACTCGAACCCGATGCGGCGAACTGCGCCGCCTGCGACGCATTCTCGCCCAGCACGAGCTTCGCCTCGATGTCCGGCCACAGCCCGGCGCTGCGCAACGCCTGTCGTGCGGCGCGCCCATACGGGGCATGCTCGGGATTGGCGATCGCGAACCGCCGGATGCGCCCTTGCGCCAAGGCCGCCTTCAGCCCGCGCAGTCCCGCATCGACCTCGAGCGGTGATCCGTGCGGCGCAAACAGCACGATCCGGCCCACGGCATACAGCACGCCGCGATCGCGCGTGAGTCCGCGTTCGGCGAGCTGGAACACGAAGGACTCGTCGGCCGACAGGAACAGCTCGAACGGCGCGCCCCGTTCGATCTGGCGCGCGAAGTTGCCCGACGAACCGAAGGACAGCTTCACATCGAGGCCGCTGTCGCGCCTGAAGCGCTCGGCCACTTCCGCCAGCGCGAACTTCAGGTCCGCCGCAGCGGCGACCGGCGGCGCCTGCGCGGCGCGGGCCGACGCGGTGCATGACAGCGACAACAGCGCGAAGGCGAGCGCACGCAGCAGCAGCACCATGGCCGGTGTCCGGCAACCGTTAGGACGAAAATGATATAACGAATGCCTTGCAACGCAAAATTCGCGGCATCTGCCCGACCGGCACCGCCCGCTCAGCGGGCGAGCCGGCGCAGCGCGGCGAGCTGCGCCCGGCAGGTCGCGTTCACCCTGTCCTCGAGCGCCAGGTAGCGGGACACGAGCGCCTCGCCCAGCGGCGTGAGCCGAGCACCACCGCCACCCCTGCCGCCCGCCGAGGTCTCGACGACGGGCCTGCCGAATCCCCGGTTGAGGGTGTCGATCAGCAGCCACGCGCGCTTGTAGGTCATGCCGAGCGCGCGCGCCGCGCCGCTGATCGAGCGCGCCGCGGCCACCTCGCGCAGCAGCGCGATCTTGCCGGGGCCGATGGCGATGGACTCGCCGATCTGCACGCGCGGCCGCACCATCGCGGCCTGTCGCCTCGGGGCGGGCGCTTTCATGCCGCGCAGTCTATCCGGATTGGCCGTGTCCGTGCCGCGCCGCGCACTGCGCGCGCTCGACGATCCGATCCCGTCCTCGTCGCGGCCCCGACGGCCGTCCGTTACCGGGACCGCGATGCCCGGATACGCGGTCATCGCGAAAAGGGCGACGCCCCGGTGGTCTGGCATCGCGTGGGGCGCGAAGACCGATGGCGCCCCGCAATTCCGTCATCGCGAGAAGGCCGCAGGCCGACGAAGGGCGATTACTTTGTCATTGCGAGGAGGGCGAAGC
>JBBIUI010000046.1:0-18847 GCA_037440385.1 Rhodocyclales bacterium
ACACGCCGGCGCAGCTCGCCCGCATCGCGCAATGCCTGGCGGGACTGCGTGGTGTCGCCGTGCGGCAGGTGATCGAGCGCACGGGCGAGAACGCCTGCGCCGTGCTGCCGGCGCTCGCGCACGCGCGCGACGGCGTTGCCGAAATCGGATAGTCACGCCGGCGCGGCAGCGGCTATACTGGAGCGCGATTCCCGTTCGGCCGTCGCGGTGCGGGAATCCCCGCGGCCAGGTCGCGGATCCATCGAGTGGCAAGAGACACCAGAGGAGAACCGTCGATGCAGAAATCCCTTCACATCGATGCGAGCAAGTGCACCGGCTGTCTGCAATGCGAGATGGCCTGCTCGTTCGAGAACTACGGGATGTTCAATCCGTCCCGCTCGCGCATCAAGGTGTTCAATTTCGAAGCGGCCGGGCGCAAGGTGCCCTATACCTGTACGCAGTGCGAGGAGGCATGGTGCCTGCATGCCTGTCCGGTCGAGGCCATCCGGATCGACCAGGCCACCGGCGCGAAGATCGTGCTCGAGAACGTGTGCGTCGGCTGCAAGGTCTGCACGATCGCCTGCCCGTTCGGCACCATCAATTACGTCGCCGCCAGCGGCAAGGTCCAGAAGTGCGACCTGTGCGGCGGGGACCCCGCGTGCGCGAGCGCGTGCCCGACCGGCGCGATCAGCTACATCGACGCCGACTGGACGGGGCTCGATCGCATGCGCCAGTGGGCGGAGAAGACCAGCGTGCAACCGGCGGCCTGAACGGAGGAACGATCATGGGATGGGCACGAAGGATTTTGCGCGTCGACCTGACGCGGGGCAGCTGCAAGGCGGAACCGCTCAACATGGAGTGGGCCGAGCAGTATCTGGGCCAGCGCGGACTGGCCTCGAAGTATCTGGCCGAGGAGATCGACCCGCGCTGCGATCCGCTCGGGCCGGACAACAAGGTCCTGTGCGCCACCGGTCCGCTGACCGGCACGATGGCCTCCACGGGAGGGCGCTATTCGGTCATCACGAAGGGGCCGCTCACCGGGGCCATCGCCTGCTCGAACTCGGGCGGCCATTTCGGCGCGGAATTGAAGATGGCGGGCTGGGACATGATCATCTTCGAGGGGCGCTCGCCCAAGCCGGTGTATCTGCTGATCCGCGACGACGTGGCCGAACTTCGCGACGCCGGCCAGCTTTGGGGAACGACCGTCTGGCACACCGAGGAGGCGCTGAAAAAGATGCATCAGGATCCGCTGATGCGCGTGTCCTCGATCGGGCGCGCCGGCGAGAATCAGGTGCTGTACGCCTGCGTCGTCAATGACCTGCACCGGGCGGCCGGGCGCTCCGGTGTCGGCGCGGTATGGGGTTCCAAGAATCTCAAGGCGATCGCGGTGCGCGGCACCCGGGGCGTCGCGGGCATCGCCGATCCGAAGGAGTTCATGAAGGTCACCGCCGAGAAAAAGAAGATCCTCGCCGAGAACGCCGTGACCAGCCAGGGCCTGCCGACCTATGGCACGCAGGTGTTGATGAACGTCATCAACGAGGTCGGCGCGCTGCCCACGCGCAACTTCCGCGACGTGCAGTTCGAGGGGGCGCGCAAGATCTCGGCCGAGGCGATGCGCGAGAAGCGGCCCGGCAACGGCAAGGCCAACCTGGTCACCAATGCCGCCTGTTTCGGCTGCACGATCGCCTGCGGGCGCATCTCGAAGATGGACGAGACCCACTTCACGGTGGCCAACAAGCCGCAGTACTGGGGTGCGACCGGCGGGCTCGAGTACGAGGCCGCCTGGGCGCTGGGCTGCGCCAACGGCGTCGAGGATCTCGATGCGCTGACCTATGCCAACATCCTGTGCAACGAGGACGGCATCGACCCGATCTCGTTCGGTGCGACCGTCGGCGCGGTGATGGAGCTCTACGAGATGGGGGTGCTGACGAAGGAGCAGATCGGCATCGAGGCACCCTTCGGTTCGGCCAAGGCGCTCGCCCATCTGGCCGAGCTCACCGTGCGCGGCGAGGGCTTCGGCAAGGAAGTCGGGCTCGGCTCGCGGAGGCTGTGCGAGAAGTACGGGCATCCGGAGCTGTCGATGACGGTCAAGAGCCAGGAGTTCCCGGCCTACGATCCGCGCGGTATCCAGGGCATGGGGCTGACCTATGCGACATCCAACCGCGGCGCCTGTCACCTGCGCTCCTACACGGTCGCCTCGGAAATCCTCGGCGTGCCGGTCAAGACCGATCCGCATGTCACGGACGGCAAGCCCGAGCTGGTCAAGGCGTTCCAGGATGCGACCGCGGTGTTCGATTCGGCCGGAGTGTGCGTGTTCACGACCTTCGCCTGGACGCTGGCCGATCTCGCGCCGCAGCTCCAGGCGGCCTGCGGGGGCGACTGGTCGCTCGAGAAGCTGGAGAAGGTCGGCGAGCGGATCTGGAACCTGGAACGTCGGTTCAACCTGGCGGCCGGTTTCACTGCGAAGGACGACGACCTTCCGAAGCGCCTGAAGACCGAGGCGGCGAAGACCGGCCCCGCCAAGGGCCTGACCAGCGGCATCGACAAGATGCTGCCGGTCTACTACCAGGTTCGGGGGTGGACGCCGCAGGGGGTGCCGACTCCGGACACGCTGGCGCGGCTCGGACTGTAGGACGCGCGGCACACGCGGGCACCGCAACACGCCGCAGCCGCGGCGTTTGCGGTGCCCGCGTCCCGTTTGTCGTGACGCATCCAGGAGGTTCCACATGAAGCATCTGATCCTCGGCAACGGACCGGCCGGAGTCGTGGCGGCCGAGACGCTGCGCAAGGCGGATCCGGCCGCGCAGATCGTGCTGGCCGGAGACGAGCCGTTTCCGCCCTATTCGCGCATGGCGATCCCCTATCTGCTGATGGGCGACATCGACGAGTCGGGGACCTGGCTGCGCAAGGCCCCCGGGCATTTCGAGCGCCTCGGCATCGAGCAACTGCGCGGGCGCGCCGAGGCCATCGATGTGCCCGCCAGGCGGGTGCGCTTTGCCGGCGGCAGGACCGAGCCCTATGACAGGCTGCTGATCGCGACCGGCTCGCATCCGGTCAGGCCGCCCGTGGCGGGGATCGACACACCCGGCGTGCATACCTGCTGGACGCTGGCGGATGCGCGCGCGATCGCCGCGCGGGCCGCGAAGGGTTGCCGCGTCGTACAGATCGGAGCCGGTTTCATCGGCTGCATCGTGCTCGAGGCGCTGGCCGCCCGCGGCGTCGATCTGACGGTCGTCGAAATGGGCGATCGCATGGTGCCGCGCATGATGACGGCGGGCGCCGGATCGATGATCCGCAAGTGGTGCGAAAGCAAGGCCGTCAAGGTTCATACCGGGGCGAGGGTCGAAGCGATCCGGCCGGCCCCCGACGGGGCGCTGGCGCTGAAGCTGTCGACCGGCGTCGAGCTGCCCGCCGATCTGGTCATCTGCGCCGCGGGCGTCCAGCCGAACATCGCCTGGCTCGATGGCAGCGGCATCGCGACGGCGCACGGTGTGCCGGTCGACGAACACCTGCGCACGAACGTCGAAGGCATCTATGCGGCCGGCGATGTCGCCGAGGCGATGGGTTTTCACGGCGGCGCGCGCGCGCTCAATGCGATCCAGCCCAACGCGGTCGAGCAGGGGCGCATCGCTGCACTGAACATGGCCGGGCGGGAGACGGCCGCGCCCGGTGCGCTGGCGATCAACGTGCTCGACACGCTCGGGCTGGTCTCGTCCTCGTTCGGCCAGTGGGGGGGGCGGCCGGGCGGCGAGTCGGTCGAAGTGCGCGACGACGGCGCATGGCAGTATCTCAGCCTCCAGTTCGCGGATGACGTGCTGATCGGCGCGACCGCGATCGGGCACACCGAACACATCGGCGTGCTGCACGGACTGATCCGAGCGCGCACCCATCTCGCCGCCTGGAAGGACGAACTGCTGCGCGATCCGGCCCGCGCGATGCAGGCCTATCTGGCGCGCTCCCAGGCACAGGCCGCCTGGACGGGTGCGCGCGCCAGATGAAGGTGACGCTGAAGCTCTACGCGATGCTGTCCGACTATCTGCCGGCGGCCTCGCGCGGCGACAACTCACTCGATCTGGAAATGCCAGAGGGCACCCGCCTCGCCGAGGCGATCGAACGGATTCGGCTGCCGGAGCGGCTCACGCATCTGGTACTCGTCAATGGCCTGTACGTCGCACCGGGCGATCGTGCCGGGCGCGTGCTTGCGCACGGCGATGTCGTGGCGATCTGGCCGCCGATCGCCGGTGGCTGAGCCCGCGGCGCAGTTCGCGTGGGACATGACGATCTCACGCGGCGAATTCCTCCGCATCCTTCCCGGTGCCACGGCCGGCGTTCCGCAGCCGGCCGGTGCCGATGAGTGGTGCGGCGCCGATGTGGCCTGCGGCTGGTCGGTGCGGATCGAACCGCTGCCCGATCTCGCGCTCGGTGCGCTGCACCTGCCGAGGCATCGCGTGCGGCTTCGGGTCGACGGCTGCGAGCCCGGCGCGCGCGAGCGCTTCCTCGCGCGCTGGGAATTGCACTTCAGGCGCGGCGGCGGTTGATTTGATAGAATGCGCCGTGGCGGGTCCCCCCGCATTGCAGCGTGGTGAACCTGGTCAGGTCCGGAAGGAAGCAGCCATAGCCGCTTCCTGCAAGTGCCGGGGTCAGGCTCGCCACCCTTCCGATTCGTGAACCCCGCATGAGCTACCAGGCACTGGCCCGAAAGTGGCGGCCGAAGAGCTTCGAGACGCTGATCGGCCAGCAGCACGTCGTGCGTGCGCTGACGCATGCGCTCGACAGCGGGCGGCTGCACCACGCCTACCTTTTCACCGGTACGCGCGGCGTCGGCAAGACCACGCTGGCGCGCATCCTGGCCAAGGCGCTCAATTGCGAACAGGGCGTTTCCTCCAGGCCGTGCGGCGAGTGTTCGGCGTGTCGCGAGATCGACGGCGGGCGCTTCGTCGATCTGCTCGAGGTCGACGCGGCGACGAACACGCGTGTCGACGAGATGCGCCAGTTGCTCGACAACGCGGTCTACGCGCCGACCAGCGGCCGGTTCAAGGTCTATGTGATCGACGAAGTCCACATGCTCTCGACGGCCGCCTTCAATGCGATGCTCAAGACGCTCGAAGAGCCGCCCGAACACATCAAGTTCATCCTCGCGACGACCGATCCGCAGAAGATCCCGGTCACGGTGCTCTCGCGCTGCCTGCAGTTCAACCTGAAGCAGATGTCCCAGGACGCGATCGGCTCGCATCTGTCGCAGATCCTGGCGGCGGAGGGCGTGTCGTTCGAGCCTGCCGCGCTGCGTCCCCTCGCGCGGGCGGCCGCGGGCAGCATGCGCGATGCGCTCTCGCTGCTCGATCAGGCGATCGCGCACGGCGCCGGCCGGCTGACCGAGGCCGAAGTGCGCGACATGCTCGGCAGCGTGGGCGACGATCCGCTGTTCGAGGTGCTCGACGGCCTGGCGGCCGGCGACCTGCCGAAGATGCTGCAGGTCGCGGAGGCGATCGGCGCTCGCAGCCTGTCGTTCGATTCGGCACTGCAGGAACTCTCCACGCTGGTGCACCGGATCGCGCTGGCTGGATTCGCGCCCGAGGCGATCGCGGACCGGGCCGAACGCATGCGGCTCGCCCCGTACGCGAGCCGCTTCGACGCGGAGTTTCTGCAGCTCGCCTATCAGACCGTCATACAGGGCCGTGCCGACCTGCCGCTCGCGCCCGACGAGGCGGCGGGTTTCACGATGACGCTGCTGCGCCTGTTCGCCTTCCGGCCGGTGATGCCCGCCGCGGGTGCGATCGCCGGGCTGCCCGAGCCGCATCCGGGAACGATGCCCGCAGCAGCCGGCGCGGCGTCGCCGCCCGAGGCGGGTGCGTCCGGTACGGCCTGGCACGATCTGGTCGAGCGGCTCGATCTCGGCGGCATGGCGCGCGAGCTGGCCCGGCATTGCGAACTGGTCGAGCTCGCAGACGCCGCGGTGCGTCTGCGCCTGTCGCCCGAGCATCGTGCGCTGTTGATCAACGAGGCTGCCCGCGACAAGCTGAAGGCGCGGCTGCGCGCGCATTTCGGCAGGCCGATCGAGCTGGACATCGAGCTGGGCGAGACGGTTGCGGACACGCCGGCTGAACGCGAGGACGAGCGTCGGCGCGATTCCCATGCGCGTGCGCTCGATGCGCTCGAACGCGACGGCTTCGTGCGCGAGGTCATCGACGTGTTCGATGCGACCCTGCCGGAGTCTTCGGTCAAACCGATCTAACCGCCACGGAGCCCAAAGCGATGAAACAGCAGTTGGCCGGCCTGATGAAGCAGGCCCAGCAGATGCAGGAGAACATGAAGAAGCTGCAGGAGCAGCTCGCGACGATCGAGGTCGAGGGCGCCTCGGGTGCCGGCCTCGTCAGGGTGGTCATGACATGCAAATACGATGTGCGCCGGGTGGCGATCGACCCGACGCTGCTCGGAGACGACCGGGAGATGCTGGAGGATCTCGTCGCCGCGGCGGTCAACGATGCCGTGCACAAGGTCGAGGCCACCGTGCAGCAGAAGATGGGCGGCCTCGCGGCCGGGTTCGGCCTGCCGCAGGGATTGAATCTGCCATTCTGAGCGCAAGCGGCCGGCGCCGAAGGAACGGCGCGCGGGACGGCGACCCATGCCCTCCATCCTCGACGAGCTCATCGAAGCCCTGCGCTGCCTTCCGGGGGTCGGTCCGAAGTCGGCGCAGCGCATGGCCTACTACCTGCTGCAGCGCGAGCGCGCCGGCGCGCAGCGGCTCGCCCATGCGCTCGACCGGGCGCTCCAGTCGCTGCATCATTGCGCCCGCTGCAATACCTTCACCGAAGCCGAGGTGTGCGAGCGCTGTGTGTCCGCCAGGCGCGACGCCGGCCTGTTGTGCGTGCTGGAGACGCCGGCCGACCTCAACATGATGGAGCAGACGCATGCCTACGACGGGCTGTACTACGCGCTGATGGGCCGGATCTCGCCGCTCGAAGGCGTCGGGCCGCGCGAGTTGAACCTCGAGCGGCTGATCGCGCGCGCATGCGACGGTGTGGTGAAGGAAGTGATCCTCGCGACCAATTTCACCAACGAAGGCGAGGCGACCGCCCATTACCTCGGCGAAATCCTGCGTGCGCGCGGGCTGACGGTCAGCCGGATCGCGCGCGGCGTTCCGGTCGGCGGCGAGCTCGAGCACACCGACACCGGCACGATCGCCCAGGCACTTCGCGAAAGACGGGTGATGGAGAGCTGACCGCGACGTGTTTTCGAGGGCCCGTTTTCCGTATAATCCGGCAGTTTTTCGTGCTGGGCTCAAGGCAACGTGATGAGTGGTGAGAACGTCGATTGCGGGCGCAGACGCCTGCTGGTCGCGACCGCCGCCGCGGGCGGCGTGGCAACCGTCGCGACGGTGGTGCCGTTCGTCGCCAGCATGGCGCCGTCGGAGCGCGCCAAGGCAGCCGGCGCGCCGGTCGAGGTCGATATCGGCAAGCTGGGTCCGGGACAGATGATGGTCGCGGAGTGGCGCGGAAAGCCGGTGTGGATCATCCGCCGCACCCCGGAGATGCTCGCGGCGCTCAAGACGATCGAACCGCACTTGTCCGATCCGGCGTCGGCGCGGCCCAATCAGCCGGAGTACGCCAGGAATGCGTACCGCTCGATCAAGCCCGAAGTGGCCGTGCTGATCGGCATCTGCACCCACCTCGGCTGCTCGCCGACGGAAAAATTCAAGACCGGGGCCGATTCGGGCGTCGAGCCGGACTGGCCGGGCGGGTTCCTGTGTCCGTGCCACGGATCGACGTTCGATCTCGCGGGCCGCGTCTACAAGAACAAGCCGGCACCGGACAACCTCGAGGTGCCGCCGCACACGTATCTGTCGGACAGCCGGATCATCATCGGCGAAGAGAAAAAGGGAGCATGAGCGATGGCCGGAGCGACGCAGTACGAGAAGTTCAAGTCCGACGGCACGATGCTCGGCAACCTCACCGAATGGGTCGATGCGCGCTTTCCGCTGACCTCGCTGTGGAAGGCGCACCTGTCGGAGTACTACGCGCCGAAGAACTTCGACTTCTGGTATTTCTTCGGTTCCCTGGCGCTCGTGGTGCTCGTCATCCAGATCGTCACCGGCGTCTTCCTCGTCATGCACTACAAGCCGGATGCCTCGCTGAACCCCGCGGGCGTGCCGGTGGCCTTCGCCAGCGTCGAATACATCATGCGCGACGTGCCATGGGGCTGGCTGATCCGCTACATGCATTCGACGGGGGCCTCCGCCTTCTTCATCGTCGTCTATCTGCACATGTTCCGCGGCATGCTGTACGGCTCCTACCGCCGGCCGCGCGAACTGATCTGGCTGGTGGGCGTGGTGATCTTCCTGGCCCTGATGGCGACGGCCTTCTTCGGCTACCTGCTGCCCTGGGGGCAGATGTCCTACTGGGGCGCCCAGGTGATCGTGAACCTCTTCTCGGCCATACCGTTCATCGGCCCCGACCTCTCGGTCTGGCTGCGCGGCGACTACGTGATCGGCGACGCGACGCTCAATCGCTTTTTCTCGCTGCATTACCTGCTGCCGGCGCTGGTCCTGCCCGCGCTGGTGGTGGTGCATCTGATCGCGTTGCACGAAGTGGGTTCGAACAACCCGGATGGCGTCGAAATCAAGAAGAAGAAGGACGAGCGCGGCATCCCGCTCGACGGCATCCCGTTCCACCCCTACTACACGGTGAAGGACCTCGTCGGCGTCGTCTGCTTCCTGTTCCTGTTCGCGCTGGTCGTCTTCTTCCAGCCCGAGGGCGGCGGCTATTTTCTCGAGTACAACAACTTCATCCCGGCCGATCCGCTGACGACGCCGCCGCACATCGCGCCGGTGTGGTATTTCACGCCGTTCTACTCGCTGCTGCGCGCGGTGACCTATCCGCTGTTCGGCATCGACGCCAAGTTCTGGGGCGTGATGGCGATGGGTGCCGGCGTGGTCGTCTTCGCCTTCCTGCCCTGGCTGGACAAGAGCCCGGTGAAGTCGATCCGCTATCGCGGCCCGATCTTCAAGGGCTTCCTCGCGCTGTGGGTCGTGTCCTTCTTCATCCTCGGCTATCTGGGCGTGCTGGCGCCGACGCCGGGCCGCACCCTGGTCTCGCAGATCTGCTCGGTGATCTACTTCGCTTTCTTTCTGACCATGCCGATCTACAGCCGGCTGGACCGTTGCCGGCCCGAGCCGGATAGATTGACTTCGAAATGAAAAGGCTGCTGCTAACCGCGCTCGCGGTTCCGGTGCTGGCCTTTGCCGCCGGTGGCGAAGTGCGCCTCGACGCTGCGCCGGATCGCTCGCGTGACGTGGCCGCGCTGCAGCACGGCGCGAAGATTTTCGTCAACTATTGTCTGAACTGCCACGGCGCGAGCTACATGCGCTATAACCGCCTGCGCGACATCGGCCTCACCGACCAGCAGATCAGGGACAAGCTGCTATTTACCGCCGACAAGGTCGGCGAACCGATGAAGGTGGCGATGCGGCCGGAGGAGGCCAAGCTGTGGTTCGGCGCCAGGCCGCCGGATCTGACCGTGATCGCGCGCGCGCGCGCATCCGAGGCCGGCAGCGGTGCCGACTGGCTCTACACGTATCTGCGTGCGTTCCATCGCGACGAGACCCGCCCGACCGGCTGGAACAACACGCTGTTCGAGAACGTCGGCATGCCGCATGCGTTGTGGGAGTTGCAGGGCACACGCGCCGTCACCGCCGAGCATGTTCGCGCGAAGAAGCACAGCGGTTCGGACAAGGTGGTCGGCTACGAAAAAGGGGTCACCACCTACGACGAGGAAGGCCGGCGCACCGAGAAGGTCGAGCCGCTTTCCGGCATGGATCACCGGGAAGGAACGAAGACCGTTTTCGGGCCGGCAAAGGGCGGGAAGCTCAACCAGGCGGAGTACGATGCGATGGTCGGCGACCTGGTCGGTTTCCTGGTGTTCATGGGTGAGCCGGTTGCCGAATGGCGCAAGCATCTCGGCATCTACGTGCTCATCGCGCTCGGCAGCCTGGCGGTGCTCGCCTATGCGCTGAAGCGCGAATACTGGAAGGACGTTCACTGAAGGACGCTGCCAAGGTGGTGCAACTGATGGGGCATCGAGACGTTTCGTCGCGCGTGCGCCGCGTGGTGCGCGACAGCGATTATTCCTGGGGTGGAAACACCATGATGAATCTGTACTCGGGGACGACCGACCCGTTCAGTCACCGGTGCCGGATCGTGCTTTTCGAGAAAGGCATGGACTTCCAGGTCATCGATGTCGACATGCTGAACAAGCCCGAGGACATCGCGGTCATCAATCCGTACAACCGTGTGCCGGTGCTGGTCGATCGGGACCTCGTGCTCTACGAGGCGAACATCATCAACGAGTACATCGACGAGCGTTTCCCGCATCCGCAACTGATGCCGCCCGACCCGATCATGCGCGCCCGCGCCCGCCAGTTGCTGTTTACCTTCGAGCAGGAGCTGTTCTCGCACGTGACGGTGCTGGAGAAGAACCTCAAGGCCGCAGACCGGCCGCGCGGCCATGTGCGCGACCGGCTCGCCGAACTCGCGCCGATCTTCGCCAAGCAGAAATACATGCTGGGGGACGAATTCTCGATGCTCGATGTGGCGATCGCGCCGCTGCTGTGGCGGCTCGAGCACTACGGAATCGAGCTGCCCAAGGCGGCCGCCCCGCTGATGAAATATGCCGAACGTATTTTCAGCCGGCAGGGCTTCATCGATGCGCTGACGCCCTCCGAGAAGGTCATGCGCCGCTGATCGGTTGCGCGCCATGGATTCCACCCGACCCTATCTGCTGCGCGCGATCTACGAGTGGTGCATCGATCAGGGTTACACGCCTTTCCTCGACGTGCGGGTCGACCGCCGCACCCGGGTGCCGCCGCAGCACGTTCGCGACGGGAGGATCGTGCTGAACATCGGCGCCGACGCCGCGCACGCGCTCGTGATGGGCAACGAGTGCATCACGCTGGCCGCACGTTTCGGCGGTGTCGCCCAGGAACTGTCGATTCCCGTCGACCGGGTCGCCGCGATCTACGCGCGCGAAAACGGCCAGGGCATGGCGTTCGAAGTGTCGGAAGCGCCGCAAGCAGCCGAAACGCCGGAAGCGCCCGAGGCGACCGAGGCGTCGGATGCGACGGGACGTTCCGAACCGCCTCGCGCGGCAGAAGTTCCGCCGGCCGCTGACGGCAAAGCGCCCGACGCGCCGGGAAAGGTGCCTCCCGCATCTACCCATCCGCATCTGGTCCGCATCAAGTAATTTCGCAGCCGATCCTTTCGTCCGCGCCGTGCCGACTTGGACGCATCGCCACAGGAAGACGCGCGGCGTCCGGCGCTCGGCGCGCCGGGATCGGCACCGCCGATTCGTTCGCATGCTGGGGTAGAATCCGGCACGATCAGGAGGACACATGCTGCAGGCTGGAACCCCCGCACCTGCTTTCACGCTGCCCGACGCCGACATGGAGCCGTTCGATCTCGCGTCGGCGCGCGGCAAGTATGTGGTCCTGTTCTTTTACCCGAAGGACGATACGCCCGGCTGCATTCTCGAGGCAGCCGAGTTCAGCGATCACGAGGACGAATTCCTTCGTCATCACTGCATCGTGATCGGCATTTCGCGCGACGACTGCTTCACGCACGCCGAATTCCGCGACAAGCATGGCCTGTCGGTGCGGCTGCTGTCGGATACCGAGGGCGAGGTCTGCCGGCTCTACGGCGTGTGGCAGTCGCGCGAAGTCGACGGGGTCAAGCGCATGGGCATCGTCCGGTCGACCTTCGTGATCGACACGAAGGGCATTCTTCGCAACGCCCAGTACGGGGTGGCGCCGCGCGGGCATGCCGCCGAGGTGCTGCAGTTGGTCAAACGGTTGGAACACCAGGAAGCCCATGGACATCGCGCCAAACACGGTGGTGACCCTGAAGTGCCGGGTGTCGGATCCCGACGGCAATCCGATTGACGAGGGCGACGAGCCTATCGTCTACCTTCACGGCGGATTCGGCGGAATCTTCGAGCGCATCGAGCAGGCGCTCGAAGGCAAGCCGGTCGGCGCCCGGGTCGAACTGAAGCTCCAGCCCGAAGAGGCATTCGGGCAGTACGATCCGGACCTCGTGATGATCGAGCCGGTGTCGATGTTTCCCGAAGGCATCGAAGTCGGCATGCAGTTCGAGCGTGTAGGCGAAGGCGAGGACGGGCAGGCGCGGCTGTTCACGATCACAGAGATCGCGCAGGACAAGGTCGTGGTGGATGGCAACCCTGCGCTGGCCGGCGTTGCGCTGGTGTTCGACTGCGTCGTCACCGACGTGCGTGCGGCGACCGACGAAGAGCTCGCTCACGGGCACGTGCATGGAGCGCATGCCCACGAACATTGATCGGGAGAGGCCGGGGCCGCGACCCGCGCGCTGAGGTGTCGGTGGCGGCGCCGGACGCAGCCCGCCACGGCGGGCCGGTGCGCCCGCGCGCACGGCTCGCGCCCGATGCGGGGCACCTCCCGTTGCAAGATTCGAAAAAGGAGAACGTCCGATGCCCAGCCATGCACCCCAGAACATTCGTACCCTCGCACTGGTCGGCCACGCCGGCGCAGGCAAGACCACGCTCGCGGAGGCCCTGCTGTTCAAGGCCGGCGCGATCAAGTCCATGGGCAGCGTCGAGCGCGGCACCACGGTGTGCGACTTCGACCCGCTGGAGAAGGCCGCCGGACATTCGCTCGTCGCGGCACTGACGCACTTCATGCACGCAGACGTGCGCGTGCATCTGATCGACACGCCGGGGTATCCGGATCTCGCCGGACAGTCGCTCGGCGCACTGGCCGCCGTCGACACGGCCGCGATCGTCGTCAACGCGCAGAACGGCATCGAACTGTCGACCGGCAGGATGATGAAGTGGGCGGCCAGGCGCGGCCTGTGCCGCATGGTGATCATCAACAAGATCGATGCCGAGAACGTCGACCTGCCGCGTGTGCTCAAGTCGATCCAGGATACGTTCGGGCGCGAATGCCTGCCGATCAATCTGCCGGCCCGCTCGGGGCAGGCGGTCGTGGATTGCTTCTTCAATCCGGACGGCGAAGCCGACTTTTCGTCCGTCGCCCAGGCTCATTCGGCGCTGATCGACCAGGTCGTCGAGGTCGACGAGCAACTGATGGCGCTGTATCTGGAGCAGGGCGAGGAACTCAGCCCGGAACAACTGCACGCGCCCTTCGAGAAGGCGCTGCGCGAGGGTCACCTCGTGCCGGTGTGCTTCACCTCGGCGCGCAACGGTGCCGGCGTCGCGGAACTGTTCGAGATCATCGACCGGCTCGCGCCCAGCCCGCTCGAGGGAAATCCACCGCCGTTCTACAAGGGCGAGCCGGGCGCGGCCGGCACCGTCGCCTTCGATGCGCGACCCGATGCCTCGGCGCACGTCCTCGCACACGTGTTCAAGATCGTGGTCGATCCCTACGTCGGCAAGCTCGGCATCTTCCGCGTGCACCAGGGCACCGTGCGCAAGGACGCGCAATTGTTCGTCGGCGACGGCAAACGCCCGTTCAAGGTCGCACATCTGTACCTGATGCAGGGCAAGGACTATGTCGAGACGGATGCGCTCGGGCCCGGCGACATCGGCGCGGTCGCCAAGGTGGATGACATCGAGTTCGACGCGGTGCTGCACGATTCGCACGAGAAGCGTTCCAGCAAGAAAGCGCCGCTCGAGTTTCCGAAGCCGATGCACGGGCTGGCGGTCGAGCCAAAGCGCAAGGGCGACGAGCAGCGCATCTTCGAGGTGCTGCACAAGCTCGAAATCGAAGATCCGTGCTTCGAGGTCGAGCGCCACCCCACCACCCACGAAACCGTGATCCGCGGG
Organism: Rhodocyclales bacterium; assembly: GCA_037440385.1. Lineage (GTDB taxonomy): Bacteria > Pseudomonadota > Gammaproteobacteria > Burkholderiales > Rhodocyclaceae > CG2-30-68-42. The sequence goes on from JBBIUI010000046.1 coordinate 13,786, forward strand.
CTGGGAGAGCTGCATCTGCGCGGCAAGCTCGAAAAGATGGCCGCGCAGTACAAGCTGGAGGTGACCACCACGGCGCCGAGGGTGCCCTATCGTGAGACGATCACGCGCAATGCCGAGGGGCACTGCCGGCACAAGAAGCAGACCGGCGGCGCCGGCCAGTTCGGCGAGGTCTACCTGAAGATCGAACCGCGCGGCCGGGGCGCCGGATTCGAGTTCGTCGACCAGGTCAAGGGCGGCGTGATTCCGAGTGTGTTCATGCCCGCCGTGGAGAAGGGCGTGCGCTCCGCGCTCGATGAAGGGGTCATCTCCGGACACCCGGTGCACGACGTGCGCGTCATCGTCTATGACGGCAAGAGCCACCCGGTCGACGGCAAGGAGATCGCCTTCATCACCGCCGGCCGCAAGGCGGTCACCGAGGCCGTGCTCAATGCCGGCCCGATCGTGCTCGAGCCCATCGTCGATATCGAGATCGATACGCCGGAGGCCTATGTCGGCGATCTCGCCTCCGACCTGTCGAGCCGCCGCGGCCAGGTGACCGGAACGGATGCGGCCGGAGATTCGATGACGATCACCGGACAGGTGCCGCTGTCGGAACTCGCCGATTACCCGTCGCGGCTCAAGTCGGTGACCGGTGGCGCGGGCGCATACCGCATCGAGTTCTCGCATTACGCCCCGGTTCCCGCACAGGTGCAGTCCCAGCTCACCTCGCAGTACCGGCGCAAGGAAGAGGAGTGAGCGTGCGGCGGTTGCGCCGGACCGCGCACTGCGCGTTCCGCGTTCGCGGCCGCGGGGGACCCGCCGCGGCCGCAACGCGTCACTCGACCATCCGCCTGAGCCGGTAGAGCGCCTCCAGCGCCTCGCGCGGGGTGAGCGCATCCGGAGTGAGCGCCGCGATCGCCGCGATCGCCGGATGCGGCGCAGCTTCGGCGCTCGCCGCGGCTGCGAACAGGTCGGGCTGCGGGCCGGCCCCGATCGCGCGATTCTCCAGCTCCCGCAGGCGGCGCTTCGCCTCCCGGATCACCGTGCGCGGAATTCCCGCGAGCCCGGCCACCTCGATGCCGTAGCTCTGGCTCGCGGGGCCGTCCTCGAGCGCGTGCAGGAACACGATGCTGTTTGCATGCTCGACCGCATCGAAGTGGACGTTGGCGCATTGCGGGTAGTCCTGCGCGAGGCGCGTCAGCTCGAAGTAATGCGTCGAGAACAGCGTGAAGCATCGATTCGTCTCGATCAGGTGGCGCGCGATCGCGCCGGCCAGCGCCATGCCGTCGAAGGTCGAGGTGCCGCGTCCGATCTCGTCCATCAGCACCAGGCTGTTCTCGCCCGCCTCGTGGAGGATCGCCGCCGCCTCGGTCATCTCCAGCATGAAGGTGCTGCGCCCCGCGGCCAGATCGTCCGAAGCTCCGATGCGCGTGAAGATCGCATCCACCGGCCCGAGCGTCACCGCTCGCGCCGGCACGAAACTGCCCGCGTGCGCGAGCAGCACGATCAGCGCGACCTGGCGCATGTAGGTCGACTTGCCGCCCATGTTGGGGCCGGTGATCACGAGCGCGCTGCGCTCGGGCGTCAGTTCGGTGCCGTTGGCGATGAACCCCTCGACACGGCCCTCGACGACCGGATGCCGCCCGGCGTCGATGCGTATCGTGCGCTCGCTCACGAAGCGCGGGCGGCAGTACTCGTGCCGGTCTGCCACCGCCGCGAATGCGGCGAGTCCGTCGAGCAAGGCCACCGCGCGCGCGATGCGCGCGAGCGCGGGGACTTGATCGGCGAGCGCGTCGAGCAGTGCGTCATAGAGCATGCGCTCGCGCACGAGTGCGCGTTCGCGCGCCGACAGCGCGCGATCCTCGAACGCCTTCAGCTCCGGAATGATGTAGCGCTCGGCGTTCTTCAGCGTCTGCCTGCGCCGGTAGTCTTCCGGTACCCTGCCTGCGTTCGCGTGCGTGACCTCGATGTAGAAGCCGTGCACCTTGTTGTATTCGACGCGCAGGTTGGCGATGCCGGTGCGCGCGCGCTCGCGCGCCTCCATGGTGAGCAGGAAGGCGCCGCAATCGCGGTCGATGTTGCGCAGCGCGTCGAGCTCGGCGTCGCAGCCTTCGGCGATGACGCCGCCCTCGCGCACCAGCGCCGAGGGCGACGACGCGATGACCCGCGTGAGTTCTTCGAGGCACCCCGGCGGCGCTTCCATCTGCGCGCGTATCCGGTCGAGAAGCGCCGCGTGTGTGCCGCGCAATGGCTGCCGCAGCGCCTCCAGCGTGCCCAGGCCCTCGCGCAGCGCCGCGAGCTCGCGCGGGCGTGCGCTCTTGAGCGCGATGCGGCCCGTGATGCGCTCGATGTCGGCGAAGCCGCGCAGCAGCCGCGCGAGCGCCTCGTATGCGGCACCGGCGACGAGTTCCTCGACCGCCTCGTGGCGCGCGCCGCACTCGGCCTGATCGCGCAGCGGGTGGTGCAGCGCGTGGCGCATCCAGCGCGAACCCATCGCCGTGGCGCAGCCGTCGAGAACCGAGAGCAGGGTCGGCGCGGCCTCGCCCCGCAGCGTTTCGGTCAGTTCCAGGTTGCGCCGCGTGGCGGCATCGAGCCGGATGAATTCGTCATCGCGCTCCACGCGCAGCCGGGTGAGGTGCGCCAGCGAGCGGCGCTGGGTGGCGCGCGCGTAATCGAACAGCGCGCCGGCCGCGGCGAGCCCCGCCTCGTACCCGTCGATGCCGAAGCCGGCGAGATCGCGGGTGCCGAAATGCTCGCACAGCAGGCGGCGCGCGAGCGGCGCATCGAACTTCCAGTCCGGCAGCCGCGTCAGCGCCGCGCCGGCTGCCTGCGCAGCCGCGATGTCGCTGCCCTCGGCCACGAGCAGTTCGGCCGGGCGCAGCCGGGCGAGCAGGTCCGCAGCCGCCGCCGCGCCGATCTCGGTCAGCGCGAAGTCGCCGTTGGCAAGGTTGAGCCAGGCGACTCCCAGGCGCGTCCTGCGCGGCGCGATCGCCGCAAGCAGGCTGTCCGCGCGCTCCTCGAGCAGCGCCGCATCGGTCAGCGTGCCCGGAGTGACGATTCGATCGATCGCGCGCTCGACCAGCCCTTTTCCGGCAGCGGCTTCACCGACCTGCTCGCAGATCACCGCGGACTCGCCCATGCGCACCAGCCGCGCGAGGGTTTGGTCGATCACGTGAAAGGGAACGCCGGCCATCCGGATCGGTTGCCCGGCCGAGCTGCCTCGGGTGGTCAGCGTGAGGTTCAGCAGCCGCGCCGCGCGTTCGGCGTCCTCGTAGAACAGCTCGTAGAAATCCCCCATGCGGTAGAACAGCAGCAGACCCGGGTACTGCGCCTTGAAGCGCAGGTACTGCTGCATCATCGGGGTGTGCTGCTCGATTGCTTCAATGCGGGGCATGGGCGGATCGAAGGGAATGCTGCGCGCCGCACAATGGTAGCAGGCGCGCGCAGGGGCGGGCCGCCACACCGGCCCGCCCGGCGCAGCCGCGATCGCGCGCGTTCAGGCGGCCGCTGCCTGCGCTTCGCGTTCGGGCGCGGTGGAGCGCCGCACGAGCGGAAGCAGCACGCGCATGGTCGTGCCGCGGCCGGGTTCGCTCTGGACCTCGATGCGGCCGCCGTGCCGCGCGACGATGTTGTACGACACCGACAGGCCCAGCCCCGTGCCCTTGCCGACCGGCTTGGTCGTGTAGAAGGGCTCGAACATGTGCCGCTGCACCTCGGCGGTCATGCCGGCCCCCGTATCGACGACTTCCACGAACGCCCAGCCTGCGCGCGTTCCGGTACGCACCCGGATCGTGCCCCGGTCCTCGATCGCCTGCGCGGCATTGACGAGCAGGTTCATCAATACCTGGTTGATCTGGCCGGGCGCGCACGGCACCGGCGGCGGTTCGCCGAACTCGCGGATCACGTCGGCCTTGTACTTGAGCTCGTTCCAGACGACGTTCAGCGTGCTCTCGATGCCCGCGTGCAGGTCGGCATCCTGCCACAGCGCCTCGTCGGCATGCGAAAAGTCGCGCAGGTCGCGGATGATCTTGCGGACCCGGTCGAGCCCCGCGCGTGATTCCGCCACCAGCTCGACGATGTCCTGCCGGAGGTAATCGAGGTCGGCGCGCGCACGGGCCGCCTCGATCGCCGCGGTTTGCTCGGGCGTGATGCGGGCGCCGGCCTGCATGCGCTCGTACTCGGCGATCAGCGACAGCAGCCGATCGACGTAGCCGGCCAGCGTGCCGAGGTTGGAGCCGACGAATCCGATCGGGTTGTTGATCTCGTGCGCGATGCCGGCGGCGAGCTGCCCGATCGAGGCCATCTTCTCGGATTGCAGCAACTGGGCCTGCGCGTCCTCGAGCTTGCGCCTGGATTCGGCCAGCGCATCGCGTTCGAGCGTGAGCGCGGCGTTGGCCTGCTCCAGTTCGCGGGTGCGCTGCGCGACCCGCTGCTCCAGTTCGCGGTTGATCCGAGCCAGTTCCTCGCGTGTCCTGCCGAGCTCGGCTTCGCGGCAGCGCAGTTCGTCGTTGTGTTCTCTCAGCCGCGCGGTGTAGGTCCCGAGTTCCGCATACAGCCGGTGCACGGTGGCGAGCAGGGCCTCGGCACTGTCGGCATCCGCACGCTGCTCGCTGCGGTAGGCGTCGTCGGGCGACATGCCGCGCGTGATCGCGGCGATCTGGCGCGCCATCGACTTGTCGACGTGCACGATGTGATGGGTCAGCCAGTCGGAGACGAACCCCAGCATCGGCGCGGCGGCCGACCGCGAATCGTCCTCCAGCCAGCGGCCGAACAGCGTCAGATGCCTGGCGAAATCGCGGTGCTCGCGCTTGTGCGCGACCACATGCCGCGGGGCGCATCCCGCTTCGGCGATCAGCCTTTCCTCGGTGGCGAAATGCCTGCCGGCACACTCGCGCAGTTCTTCCAGCAGGCTGCCGATCGCGGCACGCTCCGGCTTCGTGCGGCCGGCGGCTGCCATACGTTCGATGACCCGGATCAGTTCGCGGTGTTCGCCATCCACCTCGTCGATTCCGGTCAGATAGCGCTCGTCCCAGTCGAAGCCGGCGGCTTCGCCCGCCTGCGGGCCGGGCGCGACGCTCGCGCG
>JBBIUI010000047.1:0-18796 GCA_037440385.1 Rhodocyclales bacterium
ATTGAATTGCCCGGATCACGACGCTGGCGGAGAGGGTGGGATTCGAACCCACGGTAGAGTTGCCCCTACTCCGGTTTTCGAGACCGGCCCGTTCGACCGCTCCGGCACCTCTCCGATTCAGGGATCAGGGATCGGGAAACCGGGGACCAGACGACTCGCCCGACCCTGCCCGATCGTTTGCGGCGGCGCGCATTCTATCACCGCATGCGTCACGCGGCCGGTTCGATGCGGGCAAGGCCCGACAGGTAGGGGCGCAGCACGGCGGGCACCGTCACGCTGCCATCCTCGTTCTGGAAGTTTTCGAGAACGGCGACCAGTGTGCGTCCGACCGCGAGCCCGGAACCGTTGAGCGTATGCACCAGCTCCGGCCTGCCCTTCGCGCCTCGCCAGCGCGCCTGCATGCGGCGCGCCTGGAACGCCTCGAAGTTGCTGCACGACGAAATCTCCCGGTAGGCGCTCTGTCCCGGCAGCCAGACCTCGATGTCATAGGTCTTGGCCGCGGAAAACCCCATGTCGCCCGTGCATAGCGTGACGACGCGATAGGGCAGCTCGAGCGCGCGCAGGATCGCCTCGGCATGCCCGGTCAGTTCCTCCAGCGCCTGCCAGGAATCGTCGGGCCGCTCGATGCGCACCAGTTCGACCTTGTCGAACTGGTGCTGACGGATCATGCCGCGGGTGTCCTTGCCGTAGGAGCCTGCCTCGGAGCGGAAACAGGGGCTGTGACAGACGTATTTCAGCGGCAGCGCATCGGCCGCGAGGATCTGGCCGCGCACGATGTTGGTGACCGGCACCTCGGCCGTCGGAATGAGGTACATCTGCCGGGTGCGGTCCAGCCCGATCAGCTCGCGCGGCACCGCCGCTTCGTCGTGGGCGAGCGAGGCGGGCTGCGCATCGGTCTCGCGCCGGATCTGGAACAGGTCGGACTCGAACTTGGGCAACTGGCCGGTGCCGAACAGGCTGTCGCCATTGACCAGGTAGGGCGCATAGACCTCGACGTAGCCGTGGCTGCCGGTGTGCACGTCCAGCATGAACTGGGCGAGCGCCCGGTGCAGCCGCGCGATCGCCCCGCGCAGCAGCGCGAAGCGCGCACCGCTGATCCTGGCCGCGGTCTCGAAGTCGAGCCCGCCCAGACGCTCGCCGATGTCGACGTGATCCCTGGGCGCGAATTCGAATTCGCGCGGCGCCCCCCAGCGCCGGACCTCGACGTTGTCCTGCGCCGAGCGGCCCACCGGCACGCTCTCGTGCGGCAGGTTGGGGATCCCGGCGACGAACTGTTCGATGCGGCCGAGCAGTCCGGCGAGCCGTTCTTCGGCGGCCTTGACCTGCTCCCCGATGCCCGCCACTTCGCGCATTGCCGCGGCGACGTCGCCGCCGGTGGCCTTGAGCCGGCCGATCGTCTTCGACAGCGCGTTGCGCCGCGCCTGGAGTTCCTGGGTGCGGCCCTGGAGCTGCCTGCGTTCGTCCTCGAGCGCCTGGAACTGCGCGCCATCGAAGTCCACGCCCCGGCCGGCGAGCCGCTCGCGCACGCGTTGCGGGTCGTTTCGCAGCAACTGGATGTCAATCATGTCCGCTGTCCGGTGTGTCGGTGGCCGGCGCGCCGCTCGCGCGGGTCTTCGCCTGCCGGTCCAGCTCGCGCAACTGCGCGAGCTTCTCCGCGATCTTCGCCTCCAGCCCGCGCCCGCTCGGCCGGTACCATTCCGGAGGCGTCATGCCATCGGGAAAGTAGCACTCGCCCGCCGCATAGGCGTCCGCCTCGTCATGCGCGTAGCGGTAGTTTCTGCCGTAGCCGAGATCCTTCATCAGCCGGGTGGGCGCATTCCTCAGGTGCAGCGGTACTTCGCGGGTGGCGTCGCGCGCGACGAATTCGCGCGCGGCATTGTACGCGGCGTAGACCGCGTTCGATTTCGCGGCACAGGCCATGAACACGACCGCGTGGGCGAGCGCCAGCTCGCCCTCGGGAGAGCCGAGCCGCTCGTAGGTGGCGCAGGCATCGAGCGCGATCGCGAGCGCACGCGGATCGGCGAGCCCGATGTCCTCGATCGCCATGCGTACGATGCGCCGCGCGAGATACAGCGGATCGGCGCCGCCGTCCAGCATGCGCGCGAGCCAGTACAGCGACGCGTCCGGGCTGGAGCCGCGCACCGACTTGTGCAACGCGGAGATCTGGTCGTAGAACTGCTCGCCGCCCTTGTCGAAGCGTCGCAGGCTGCGCGAGAGCGTCTGATCGACGAAGGGCGCCTCGACGTGCGCGAGCCCCGCGCTGCGGGCCGCGTTGCGCACCTGCTCGAGCGCGTTGAGCAATCGCCTCGCATCCCCGTCGGCGAACCCGATCAGCCGCTGCCGCGCATCCGTCGCGAATTCGAGCTCGGGAGCCGCGCGGGCGCGCGCCCGCTCGAACAGCTCGCCGAGCTCCTGTGCCGACAGGCTGTGCAGCACATAGACCGCCGCGCGCGACAACAGCGCGCTGTTGACCTCGAAGGACGGGTTCTCGGTCGTCGCACCGATCAGCGTGATCAGCCCGCGCTCGACGTAGGGCAGGAACGCATCCTGCTGGGCCTTGTTGAAGCGGTGCACCTCGTCGACGAAGACGATGGTGCGGCGGGCGTTCTGCGCGGCCGCCTGCTCGGCACGCGCGATGGCCTCGCGGATCTCCCGGACCCCGGCGAGCACCGCCGAGATCGCGATGAACTCGGCGTCGAAGCCCTGCGCCATCAGCCGCGCGAGCGTGGTCTTGCCCACGCCCGGCGGACCCCACAGGATCATCGAATGCGGCGTGCCCGATTCGAACGCGAGGCGCAGCGGCTTGCCGGGCCCGACCAGGTGCCGTTGCCCGAGCACCTCGTCGAGCGTGCGCGGGCGCATCAGCTCGGCGAGCGGCGCGAGCGCGCCGGCTTCGTCCGCGAACAGCTCACTCACCGATCACATCCGCGCCGGCGGGCGCGATGAAGCGGAATCCGGCCGGATCGAGCGCCGGATTGCGTTCGAACCGGCTGAAGCGCAGCAGCGTCGTCTGTCCGAAATCGTCGCGCAGCTCCATGACATGCGGGACCGCGTCGCGCAGGCCGATCCGCACGCGTCCGAAGCCGGCATCGGCGTGCTTCGGGGTCGCCTCGACCCATTCGAGACCGTCGCTACGCCCGGCGTCGCCCAGCGTGAAGTTGCGCTCGAGGGCATCGTCGCCGGCGAGCAGCGCCGCGGGGCTCCTGCCCAGCGCATCGCCCAGTTTTCTCACCGTCACCTGATTGAGCTCGCGGTCGTAGATCCACAGCCTCTCCCCGTCTCCGACGATGAGCTGGTAATAGGGAGCCTCGTACACCCAGCGAAATTTCCCCGGCCGGATGAACGCCATCGATCCGCTCGCGCTGCGCGGCACGCGCGCCTGACTCGTCGTCACGGTTTGCTCGAACGCGGCGCGCGCGCTGTGAGTGCCCGCGACGAAACGGCGAAGCTGTTCGATGCCGTCGGCATGTGCCGGGCGAGCCACCGATGCCACCGATGCGACCGATGCGACCGCTGCCAGCATGCCGAACCACGCCGCGATGCGCGGCGAGCCGATGCGGCTCGCCGGCCGCGCGTCGCCTCGCGCCCTCATCGCGCTTTGCCGTCGCGGCCGGGCGCGCATCGGTCAGTCGGGCGAGGCCACGAGCACCTCGCGGTTCCCGTTGGTGCCCATCGTCGAGACGAGACCTGCGCGCTCCATCTGCTCGATCATCCGGGCCGCGCGGTTGTAGCCGATGCGCAGGTTGCGCTGCACCAGCGAGATCGACGGACGCCTCGTGCGCAGCACGATCTCGACCGCCTGATCGTAGAGCGGATCGTCCTCGCCGCCGCCTTCCGCATCCGCGCCCGCCTGCGCCTCGCCGGAATCGTCCAGTATGCCGTCCACATAGTCCGGCGCACTGAACCGCTTGAGGTACTGGACCACGCGCTGCACCTCGCCGTCGGCGACGAACGCACCATGCACGCGCACCGGGTTGCCGGTGCCGGGGGCCAGGTAGAGCATGTCGCCCTGCCCCAGCAGGGTATCGGCGCCCGACTGGTCGAGGATCGTGCGCGAATCGACCTTGCTCGACACCTGGAACGCGATCCGGGTCGGGATGTTCGCCTTGATCAGCCCGGTGATCACGTCCACCGAGGGCCGCTGGGTGGCGAGGATCAGGTGGATGCCGGCCGCGCGCGCCTTCTGTGCCAGCCGCGCGATCAGCTCCTCCACCTTCTTGCCGGCCACCATCATCAGGTCGGCCAGCTCGTCGATCACGACGACGACATAAGGCAGCGCGGCGAGCGGCTGCGATTGCGCCGGGTCGAGCCGGAATGGATCGGCTACCGGCGTGCCGGCCTTTTCGGCTTCGCGGATCTTGTGGTTGTAGCCGGAGAGGTTGCGCACGGCGAGCGCCGACATCAGCCGGTAGCGCCGCTCCATCTCGCCCACGCACCAGGCGAGCGCGTTGGCGGCCTGCCGCATGTCGGTGACCACCGGCGCGGCCAGGTGCGGAATGCCTTCGTAGGCGGACAGTTCCAGCATCTTGGGGTCGACGAGGATCAATTTCACGACGTCCGGTTCCGACTTGTACAACAGCGACAGGATCATCGCGTTGATGGCGACCGATTTCCCGGATCCGGTCGTACCGGCGACCAGCAGGTGCGGCATGCGCGCAAGATCGGCCAGGACGGGCGTGCCGCCGATGTCCTTGCCCAGTGCGAGCGTGAGCGCGGAGTGCATCTCGTGGTAGGGCACCGAACCGAGAATCTCGGCGAGCCGCACGATCTGCCGCTTTGCATTCGGGATCTCGAGCCCCATGCAGCTCTTGCCGGGTATGGTCTCGACCACCCGGATGCTGACGACCGACAGCGCGCGGGCGAGATCCTTGACCAGATTGACGATCTGGCTGCCCTTGACACCGACCGCGGGCTCGATCTCATAGCGGGTGATCACCGGCCCGGGCAGCGCCGCGAGCACCTTGACCTCGACGCCGAAGTCTGCGAGCTTGCGCTCGATCAGGCGCGAGGTGAATTCCAGTGTCTCGGCCGAGGGCGGCTCGGCGTCGCGCGAGGACTCGTCGAGCAGCGCGAGCGGCGGCAGTGGGCTTTCGGGAAGGTCTTCGAACAGCGGCTGCTGGCGCTCCTTCTCGACGCGCTCCGAGCGCGGCAGTTGCGTCTCGACCGGATCGATACGCAGCGGCTCGTGCGTTTCCTGCCGGCGCCGTTCGCCCTCGACCACCGCCTGCCGGTGCCCCGCCACCTCTCGCCCGATGCGCCGGTCGCGCCATTTCTGCCAGCCCAGCACGAGCGCGCCGGCGAACCGTTCGATCAGCGTCCCGATACGCTCGGCGGCACCGATCCACGACATGCCGGTAAACAGGCTGAACGACGCCGCGAACAGACCGAGCAGCAACAGCGTCCCGCCGGTAAATCCGAGATATCGATTGGCCGCCTCGGCCACCTCGTACCCGGCAACCCCGCCGGGTACGAACGGCAGCACGATGCTCGCAGAGTGGAAACGCAGGGCTTCGAGGCCGCTGCTCGCGGCGAGCAGCACCGCGAAGCCGGCCACCGCGATCAGCAGCGGCCGCCGGTCCGAACTGCCGGGCCTGCCCAGGCGGCGATAGCCGGCAACGACGAGAAAGGCGAAAAAGGCGACCCACCACCAGGCCGATAGGCCGAACAGATAGAGCAGCACATCGGCGAGCCAGGCGCCGAACCGGCCGCCCGGGTTGGCGATCCGCTCCGGGTTCGCACCGGCATGCGACCAGCCGGGATCCGAGTGGACGTAACCGTACAGGATCAGCGCGAAGTACGCCGCGCAAATCGCGAGGATGATCCAGCGGGCCTCGTGCAGAAGCCTCGCGATGCGTTCGGGAAGTGAAGGGGTCGCGGCTGGATCGGTCACGCGCAAACGGCAATGGCGGCAGTCGGTGCCGCCTTCGGCCCATTATACGCAATCCCCGGCGCGCAGCCTCGACGCGGCGGTGCGAGGCGCGGCGCCTGTCAGCCGTTGTCGATCGAATCGCGCAGATAGATGCGGCCGCCGGCCTCGCGGATGAAACCCTGCAGTTGCAGGTCCTTCATCACCCGGCTCACCATCTCGCGCGAGGCGCCGATCATCTTGGCGATGTCCTGTTTGGAGATCTTGCGCGTCACGACCTTCTCGCCCGAGATCGTCTCTGCCATCTCCAGCAGCAGCCGGGCGACCCGCCCATAGACGTCCATCAATGCGAGCGACTCGATCTTTCGGTCGGCCGTGCGCAGCCGTTGCACGAGGTTGCGCATGATGTAGAGACTGACTTCGAAGTTCTCCTGCAGGCAGCGCTTGAAGTCGCTCTTGGCGATGACGATCAGATCGCTCGGTACGACCGCTGCGACGGACGCCGAGCGCGGGTTGTCGTCGAGCACCCCCATTTCCCCGAACAGTTCGCCCGGACCCAGCATCGAGAGGATCACCTCGCGGCCTTCCTCGTCGCTCACCAGCACCTTCAGGCTGCCCGACAGAATCAGATAGACGAAGTCGGTGCGGTCGCCCGCGCGCACGACCGTGGAGCCGCGCGGCACGCGGCGCATCATCGACACCCGTGCGAGCGACTCCAGACTTTTCTCGGGAACCCCGTAGAACATCTGGAAGGTGCGCAGCGCCGTCGTCGAGACGCCGTTCGGTACTCTCAATGTCATGACCGTCACTGCCAGCTTCCTCCCAACAATCGGGCGGCGCTCACACGTCAATCGTTGTTATTGACGCCATTATAGTGAAAAGCCGCCCCGAACCAGGATCCGGTCGCGCCCCTCGCCGAAGCGCACCGACCTCCGGCGCGGCCGCGGCTCGGGCCGCCGCGGTGCTCCGGTATAATTGCCTTATCGGCCCGGCTCCCGCAACTCTTGAGGGTTTTCCCGCAGACATGACCGCCACACGCCACGCCAGAGTGCTGATCCTCGGTTCGGGACCGGCCGGCTACACCGCCGCCATCTACGCCGCCCGCGCGAACCTCAAGCCCGTGCTCGTCACCGGCATGGCCCAAGGCGGACAATTGATGACGACCACCGATGTCGACAACTGGCCGGCGGATGTCGAGGGCGTCCAGGGGCCGGACCTGATGGCCCGATTCCAGCGACATGCCGAACGGTTCGGCACCGAAATCCTCTTCGACCAGATCCACACCGCGCGACTGAGCGAACGCCCGATCGTGCTCGTGGGCGACGAGGCGACCTATACCTGCGACGCGTTGATCATCGCGACCGGCGCGACCGCCCGTTACCTCGGCCTGCCTTCGGAACAGGCGTTCGCCGGCAAGGGCGTGTCCGCCTGCGCGACCTGCGACGGATTCTTCTACCGAGATCAGGATGTCGCGGTGATCGGCGGCGGCAATACGGCCGTCGAGGAAGCGCTGTATCTCGCCAACATCGCGCGCCATGTCACGGTCGTGCATCGCCGCAACCAACTGCGCGGCGAAAAGATCCTGCACGACAAACTGTTCGAAAAACAGGCGGCAGGCAAGGTCACGCTGCAATGGGACCACACGCTCGACGAGGTGCTCGGCGACAAGACGGGCGTGACCGGAATACGCATCCGGCATGTCCAGACGGGCGCGACCCGGGTCATCGCGGTCCAGGGCGTGTTCATCGCGATCGGCCATAGGCCGAACACGGAGATCTTCGCCGGCCAGCTCGACATGAACGGCGGTTACATCGTCACCCGCACCGGCCAGGACGGCGACGCCAGCGCGACCAGCGTGCCCGGCGTGTTCGCGGCGGGCGACGTGCAGGATCACGTCTACCGGCAGGCCATCACCAGTGCCGCGAGCGGTTGCATGGCGGCGCTGGACGCCGAACGGTATCTCGACAACATCGCAACGACGTGACCCCGCCCGCCCGGCGCGTTTCTGCAGACGACGCCGCCGCGGCGTTCCGGGCAGCGGTGGCCGGCGCGACGCCACTCGTCGCGCAGCGCGTGCGCCGAGTCGTACACGACCGACCGCGCCCCCCAGCGCATCCGCGCCAGCGCAGTCTCGACGAGGCGGAAGCGCTGATCGAATCGATCGCGCAGCCGGCGAGCTGCGATCTTCGTCTCGAGTCGGGCGACGAAGCCGCGTTCCGCCGGCCCGGCGTGCCGCGCGGCGTATTGCGCGACCTGCGCCGGGGCCGCTGGGTCGCACAGGACCGGCTCGATCTGCACGGCGCGACGCGTGACGAGGCGCATGCGCTGATTTCGGCCTTCGTCGCGCACGGCGTTCGGCACGGGATGCGCTGCGTTCGCATCATCCACGGCAAGGGACTGCGCTCTCCCGGAGGCGAACCGGTGCTCAAGGCGATGGTACAGGGATGGCTGGCGCGCAGCGACGCGGTGCTGGCGTTCTGCCAGGCACGCGCCGCGCAAGGCGGAAGCGGAGCGCTGGTGGTGCTGCTTCGTGCGGGCGCGCCGGGCGCTAGATCGCAGACTCGTTGATCTCGCCGGTACGAATCCGGACGACCTGTTCGACCGGCATCACGAATATCTTTCCATCGCCGATCTTGCCGGTCCGCGCGGCCTTGACGATTGCGTCGATCGCCGTCTCCACGAGCGCTTCCGTCACCACCACCTCGACCTTGATCTTCGGCAGGAAGTCGACGACATACTCCGCGCCCCGATAAAGCTCGGTATGGCCCTTCTGCCTGCCGAACCCCTTGACTTCGGCGACGGTCAGACCGGCGATCCCGACCTCCGAGAGCGCCTCGCGCACCTCGTCGAGCTTGAACGGCTTGATGATCGCTTCGATCTTCTTCATGGTCACACTCCCGTCGCTGCCCCGCGCCTTCACCATTCGTCGGCGTAGCCCGATGTTATCGGATATCGCCAGTCCTTGCCGAAGCCGCGCCGCGTCACCCGTATGCCCACCGGCGCCTGCCGCCGCTTGTATTCGCTGCGCTTGAGCATGCCGATGACCCGGCGCACGTCGGCCTGCGGAAATCCGCGCTCGACGATCTCCCGGGCGGACTCGTCACGCTCCATGTAGGCTTCGATGATCGCATCGAGCACATCGTAGGGCGGAAGCGTGTCCTGGTCGGTCTGGTCCGGCCTGAGCTCCGCGGACGGGGCGCGCGTCAGAACGTTCTCCGGGATCACGGGCGCGATCGCGTTGCGCCAGCGCGCGAGGCGATAGACGCCGGTCTTGTACAGATCCTTGATCACCGCGAACCCGCCCGCCATGTCTCCGTACAGCGTCGCATAGCCGACCGCCATCTCCGACTTGTTTCCGGTGGTCAGCACGATCGAACCGAACTTGTTCGAAAGCGCCATCAGGATCATGCCGCGGATGCGCGCCTGGATGTTCTCCTCGGTCGAATCCGCCGGCCGTCCGACGAAGCGGCCGGCCAGCATCGAGCCGAACGCCTCCATCGCCGGATCGATCGGAATCTCCTCGTACGCGACGCCCAGCGCGCCGACCAGCGCGCGGGCGTCCTGCAGGCTCATGCGCGACGTATAGGGCGAGGGCATCATGACCGCCGTGACCCGTTGCGGGCCGAGTGCGTCGGCTGCGATGCACAACGTCAGCGCCGAGTCGATCCCGCCGGACAATCCGACGATCGCGCCCGGAAAACCGTTCTTGCCGACGTAATCCGCCACGCCCAGCCGCAGCGCGGCGTAGATCTCGGCATCGAGCGGTTCCATCGGGGCGACGAGCGAGGGCTGCAAGTCACCATCGGCATAGACGACCCGGTCGAGCGTCTCGACGAAGGAACGCGACTGGAACACGAGCTCGCCCGAACGATTCAGCGCGAAGGATGCGCCGTCGAACACCAGTTCGTCCTGTCCCCCGACCAGGTTCACGTACAGCACCGGGAGGCCGGTGTCCTCGATCCGGCTGCGCAGCACTTCGTAGCGCCTCGCCTGCTTGTTGATGTGATACGGCGAGGCGTTCAGCGCCACCAGCAGCTCGGCGCCCTCGCGCCGGGCGGCATCGGCCGCACCCTCTTCCCACACGTCGGCGCAGATGTTGATCCCCACCCGCACGCCGGCGATCGTCGCGACGCACGGGTCGGTCCCGGGCTCGAAATAGCGCTCCTCGTCGAACACCTCATAGTTGGGCAGCTTGTGCTTGCGGTAGGTGCCGATCCGCTCGCCGTTCGCGATGATCGTGGCTGCGTTGTAGCGCTTGCCGTCGACTTCCAGCGGATGCCCGATGACGACGGCAATGCCGTGCACCGCACCGACCAGCGCAGCGAGTTCGCGGTCGCAGGCACGGTAGAAATCGGGCCGCAACAGCAGGTCTTCCGGCGGGTAGCCGGACAATGCCAGCTCGGGCGTCACGAGCAGATGCGCGCCCGATGCGCGGGCACGCTCGGCCGCATCGAGGATGCGCCGCGCGTTGCCGGGCAGATCGCCGACCACGCAATCGAGCTGCGCGACGGCGATCACCAGCGAGCTCATGTCGGCCCGTGCGAGCGGCTCAGAACGCGGGTTTCTCCGCGGCGAGCTGGTAGCGCGCCACCCCTTCCACGATCTCCGCCTTCGCCTCTTCGGGTCCGACCCAGCCGCGGACCTTCACCCATTTTCCGACTTCGAGATCCTTGTAATGCTCAAAGAAGTGGCTGATCTGCGACAGCATCGCCTCGGGCAGATCACGCGGAGATTCGACCGCGCGATACATGCCGATCAGCTTGTCGATCGGCACCGCCAGCAGCTTCGCGTCGACGCCGGCCTCATCGTCCATCTTCAACATCCCCACCGGGCGGCAGCGCACGACGGCACCGGTGATCAGCGGCACGGGCGAGAGCACGAGCACGTCCACCGGATCGCCGTCGCCCGAGATCGTATGCGGGATGTAACCGTAGTTGCACGGGTAGCGCATCGACGTCGACATGAAGCGGTCCACGAACATGGCACCCGTCTCTTTGTCCATCTCGTACTTGATCGGCTCGCCGTGCATCGGAATTTCGACGATGACGTTGCAGTCGTTCGGGACATCGTGCCCCGAGCTCACCCGGTCCAGACTCATGATCCGCCTCCGTTGATCGTGTCGCGCCGGAATTATCTCAAACCGGATGACGGTCGCGCGAGTGCGATCGGTCGACCCGGCCGTGGCGGGCCGACGCTATTTGCGCCGTAGTTGACCGGGATCAATTTGCATCTGCGGCAGCCGTAGTGTAATAATAGCCATTCTCATTACGGACGGGTATCGAGTGGGGCACGGGGCTTCCACCGGGTCCGGCTGGAGGGCGTCAATCATGTTGTCGATGGCCATCATCACCTTCCGGGAAGGCATCGAGGCCTTTCTGATCGTCGCGATCACGCTGACCTACCTGCGCCGTACCGGTCGCGAGGCGCTCGTTCCCGCCGCGCTCGCCGGCATCGGGGCCTCGCTCGCCGCGAGCGCCGCCGGGGCCTGGCTGTTCAGCCAGGCGGACAATCAGCCCTTCTGGGAAGGGCTGCTCGCGCTGGTCGCCGCCGCGCTGGTCGTGTCGATGGTGCTGTATATGATGCGCGTGGCGAAGCGCCTGCGCGCCGAGATTCACGCGCGGCTCGACAGTGCCGCCACACGCGCCGGGTTCGCGGCGAAGCTCGCGGTGTTCTCGTTCGTCGTCGTGATGATCACGCGCGAAGGCATGGAAATGGCGCTGCTCGTCACTTCGCTCGCGCGCCAGGTCGGTTCCACACACCTGTTCGGCGGTGCGCTGACGGGAATCGCCGCCTCGGCACTGCTGGCCTGGGCATGGACGCGCTACGGTCACCGGGTCAATCTGGGCCGCTTCTTCCAGGTGACTTCGGTCTTCCTGCTGCTGTTCGCCGGACAACTCGTCGTGCTCGCATTCCACGAGTTCACCGAGGCGGGGACGCTGCCGATCGACAACGCCTTCTGGCACGTGGCCACGGAACCGTTCTCTCCGGAGGGCGAATACGGAACCTGGGTGACACTCGCACTGATCGCGCTGCCGCTGGCCTGGCTCGGTCTGTCTGCACTGCGCGGCGACAGGCGTCCGCAGCCGCTGGCTGCAACGACGGCGAACAAATCGTAAGGCGCCGTTCAGGCGGCCTCGAACCCGGCGTCGGCCACTGCACGGCTCATCTGCGTGCGTCCGACGCGCGCCGCGTCGTATTCGACTCGCGCCTCGGCCCGCTCCAGCGACACCTCGACCGCGCCGACGCCGGGCAGTGCCTGCAACACGTTGGTCACGCTCTTGACGCAGCCCTGACAGCTCATGCCCTTGATCTTGAGAACCATCGCCTGCATGTCATCTCCTCGTCATACCGACGCCGGCCGTGCGGCGACGGGCCCGGACGGAGTCGCCCGAGTTTCGCTTTCTTCACGAACGGGCCGCCAGCGCCGCAGCAGCAGCGAGTTGCTGACGACCGAGACCGAACTCATCGCCATCGCCGCCCCGGCGATCACCGGGTTCAGCATGCCGAGCGCCGCGAGCGGAATGCCGAGCACATTGTAGATGAAGGCGAAAAACAGGTTCTGCCGGATCTTGGACAGCGTCGCACGCGACAACTCGATCGAGTCGGCGACCGCCATCGGGTCGCTGCGCATCAGCGTCACGTCGGCGGCCTCGAGCGCCACATCGGTGCCGCTGCCCATCGCGAAGGACACGTCCGCCGCGGCGAGCGCGGGCGCATCGTTGATGCCGTCGCCGACCATGCCGACCAGCCCCGCACCCCCCGCTTTCAGCGCCTCGACACGAGCCGCCTTGTCGCCGGGCAGAACGCCAGCCTCGAAGCGCTCGATCCCTGCCTGTGTCGCGATCGCGGCCGCGGTGGATTCGTTGTCTCCGGTGAGCATCACGACCTCGACGCCGAGCGCGCGCAGCCGCTCGACCGCCGCACGCGAGTTCGGACGCAACCGGTCGGCCACCGCGAGGATGCCGATCAGCTTCCGGTCTCGCATCACGCCGACGACGCTCCTGCCCGTTCTCGCGAGCGCGTCGAACGCATCCGCCGAGTATTGCTCGCCGTGCGATTCGGCGAGGAAATCCGCCGAGCCGAGCCGGTAGTCGACCTCGTCGATGCGACCCTCGACTCCCTTGCCTGCCACGGTCCGCAACGGCTGCGCGATGGCCGGCGCGATGCCCTGCTCGGCGGCTTTCTTCAGGATCGCGTCGGCGAGCGGATGACTGGCGCCCTGTTCGAGCGCCGCAGCGACCCGCAACAGCTCGCGGGCATCGACCCCGGACTGGGGCACGAGGTCGGTCACCGCAGGCTCGCCCAGCGTCAGCGTGCCGGTCTTGTCCAGCGCGATCACCTTCACCTTCTCGGCCAGTTCCAGAGCCGCCGCGTTCTTGACGAGGATGCCGGCCTTGGCGCCCTGGCCCGTCCCGACCATGATCGCGGTAGGCGTCGCCAGGCCGAGCGCGCATGGGCATGCGATCACCAGCACCGCGACCGCGTTGACGAGGCCCGCGGTGAAATCTCCCACGAGCCCCCACCACGCCAGGAAGGTCACTGCGGCGATCGCGGTCACGACCGGCACGAAGACCGCGGCGATCCGGTCGGCGAGCCGCTGCACCGGGGCTTTCGAGCCCTGCGCCTGCTCGACCAGCCGGATGATGCCTGCGAGCATCGTGTGCGCGCCGACACCGGTCGCCCGGCAGCGCAGCGAGCCGTCGCCATTGACGGTCGCGGCGAACACGCGAGCGCCCGGCGCCTTGGCGCTCGGAATGCTCTCGCCGGTGAGCATCGCCTCATTGACGCTCGATGTGCCGGAGATCACCTCGCCATCGACCGGGACACTCTCGCCGGAGCGAACGAGGAAGACGTCCCCGGCCGCGAGCGTATCGACCGGCACTTCCACGATCGCACCATCGCGCTCCACTCTCGCGGTCTGCGGCTGCAAACGCAGCAGGGCCTCGATGGCCTCCGAGGTTCCGGCCTTCGCGCGCGCCTCCAGCAGCTTGCCCATCAGCACCAGCGTAATGATCGCGGCCGAGGCCTCGAAATACACATGCTGCGCGGACCAGCCCATCGCGGTGACGACCAGGCTGTATGCGTAGGCCATGCTGGTTCCGAGCGCGATCAACACGTCCATGTTGCCGGCCCCGCCTCGCAGCGCATGATAGGCGCCGACGTAGAAGCGCCTGCCGATCCAGAACTGGACCGGCGTCGCGAGCGCGAGCTGCACCCAGCGCGGCAACAGGTCGGCACCGGCCCCGGCGAACATCGCGACCATCTGCGCCAGCAATGGCGCGCTCAGCGCGAGCGACACCCAGAAGCGGCGCAGTTCGGCACGATACGCGGCGGCCTTGCGCGCCTTCTCGGCCGCATGGCCCTGCGCGCTCGCCAGCCGCGCGTCGTAGCCGGCACGCCGGATCGCCGCCAGCATCGCCGCGTCGTCCGCGAGTCCCGGCACGAAGCGCACACTGGCCTTCTCGGAGGCGAAATTGACGCTGGCCTGCACGCCCGGCAGGCGGCCGAGCACCTTCTCGACGCGCGCCGCGCAGGCGGCGCAGGTCATGCCGGAAATGGCGAACTCGATGCTGCGTTCCGGTACCGCATACCCCGTCTTTCGTATGCACTCGACGATTTGTTCCGGCGACAGGCCGGCAGGGTCGTACTGCACCCGTGCGCGTTCGCTCGCGAAGTTCACCGCGGCTTCCACCGACGGCAGCCGGTTGAGGCTCTTTTCGATGCGCGCGGCGCATGCCGCGCAGGTCATTCCCTCGATCGGGACATCGATGGCCGCGCTCGCAGATCGATCAGTCATGGTCGTCGTTGCACCGGATCGAGCAGACAACGCGGCGCCCGCCTCGGTTCCGCACACGGCCGCCGGGGATCATTTCGCCAGCAACAAGGCGACGGGCGACAGATGGAGAACCTTCGCGACGACCGAGCCGAGCAGCACGCTCGCCACCGCACCCCTGCCGTGCGTGCCCATGCAGATCAGCTCGCAGCCCAGTTCGCCCGCGAGCTTCACGATCACCGCCGCCGGCTCGCCCACATGGAGATGGCTCACGACCGGAACGTCCGCCTGCGCCAGGATCGCTCGGGCCGGCCCGAGTACCGCTTCGCCCTCCTCGCGATAATAGGCATCGAGGATCTCGCGGCTGACATGCCGCGTGGCCAGCGCGACCGGAATCGGCGGATGAACGTGAAGCAGTTGAACCTGCGGCTTCCCGGCGAACCAGCGCACGTGCGCCACCAGCGCGCGCACCGCGCGAAGCGAACATTCCGACCCGTCGACCGCCAGCAGGATCTTCATCGCGCCATGCTATCAGACATGGCAGACGATT
Source organism: Rhodocyclales bacterium (assembly GCA_037440385.1). GTDB lineage: Bacteria > Pseudomonadota > Gammaproteobacteria > Burkholderiales > Rhodocyclaceae > CG2-30-68-42. Next base: position 15,190 of record JBBIUI010000047.1, read on the forward strand.
CCCTGCCACAGTTGCCCTCCCAGGCTGGAGGCCCGGAACAGGCCCCACAGTCCGAAGCCCAGCACCAGCAATCCGCTGGCGAGCCGGACCGGCCGGGCGCGCGTGATCGAATTCAGTCGTACCAGCAGCAGGCCGGCCGCCAGCAGATTCGGCAGGGTGCCTAGGCCGAAAGCCAGCATCAGTCCCGCGCCGCGCAGCGCGCTGCCCGAGACCAGCGCCGTCGCGAGCACGCTATAGACCATGCCGCAGGGCAGGAATCCCCACAGCATACCCAGCGGCAACGCCTGCGCGACGCTCGTCGCGGGAACGAAGCGGGCGCTCAGCGGGCGGATGCGCCGCCACAACGCCGCACCGGCGCGCTCGGGTCCGGCCAGCACCCGCGTGAAGCCGGTCAGGTACACGCCGAGCGCCACCAGCATCAGATTGGCGAGCACATACAGCGCGAGCTGCACCGGCAGCACGCCGTCGAGCAACAGGCCGGCACTGCCGATCGCGCCGGACACGGCACCCGCGGCGACGTAGGAAACGATGCGCCCCGCGTTGTAGGCCGCATGCAGCGGCAGCCGCGCACGCGCGCCCGGCTGCGAAACCGCACCGACGATGCCCCCGCACATGCCCGCGCAATGCACCCCGCCGAGCAGACCGATCAGGAAGACCGCGACATAGCCGGAATCGGGCATCGGAGGTTCGCGTAGAGGATTTCCGCCTTCATGCAAGCGCACCCGGCGGGGTGCACGAGCGACAAGCCGCCGGTGTGCAACGGCCGGGGCACACGAGCCCGCCGGAAGCGGGACTCAGATCACCTTCGAATATCGCGCGCGTTCGCGGTCCGCACGCAGGTAGCGGTCGAACACCATCGCGATCGCACGCACCAGCATGCGCCCGCGCGGCAGCACCGTGATCCAGCGATCGTCGATGCGCAGCAACTCGGCACGCGCCATGTTCCGGAGGTCATCGAGCTCACGCGCGAAGTACGCCTTGAAGTCGATCAGGTGGGCGATCTCGATCGATTCGACGGACAGTTCGAAGTGGCACATCAGCGCCTGGATGATCGACCGGCGCAGCAGGTCGTCGGCGGTCAGCTCGATCCCGCGCAGCACCGGAAGCGTGTCCCGGTCGAGCGCGTCGTAGTATTCGTCGATCGTCTTGTAGTTCTGTGCGTAGGTCGGGCCCACCTTGCTGATGGCCGACACGCCGAACGCCAGCAGGTCGCACTCGGCGTAGGTCGAATAGCCCTGGAAGTTGCGGTGCAGCCGGCCCTGGCGCTGCGCCACGGCGAGCTCGTCGCCGGGCTTCGCGAAGTGATCCATGCCGATATAGACGTACCCGGCATCGGTGAGCCGCCGGATGGCCAGTTGCAGGATCTGGAGCCGCGCGTCCGCGGAAGGCAGGTCCGCTTCGGCGATGCGCCGCTGCGGCTTGAACACCGCGGGCAGGTGCGCATAGTGATAGACCGATATCCGGTCCGGGGACAGCCCGATGATCGTCTCCAGCGTGCGGTTGAAGCTGATGACGTTCTGCTTCGGAAGCCCGTAGATCAGATCGACGCTCACCGACTTGAAGCCGCTCGCGCGCGCCGCCTCGATGACCTCACGCGTCTCCTCGAGGCTCTGGATGCGATTGACCGCAGCCTGCACGAGCGGGTCGAAATCCTGGATGCCGACGCTCATGCGGTTGAAGCCGAACTGCCCGAGCAGCGCGACGGTTTCCGGGCTCACCTTGCGCGGGTCGACCTCGATCGAATACTCTCCGTTGGGCACCAGCGTGAAACGGCGCCGGATCGCATCCATCGCCTCGTGAAGCTCGTCGTCGGACAGGAAGGTCGGCGTACCACCGCCGAAATGCAACTGCACGACCTCGTGGCTGCCCTCGACGCGGCCGGCCACGAGGCCCATCTCCTTGTCGAGGTACTTCAGGTACTTCGCCGAGCGGGCGTGATCCTTGGTGATGATCTTGTTGCACCCGCAGTAGTAGCAGATCGTGTTGCAGAACGGGATATGCACGTACAGGGACAACGGCCGCGTGATCCCGCCGACGGTGCGCTTGCCCAGCCACGCCGCGTAGCTCGCCGCATCGAACGCCTCGACGAAACGGTCGGCGGTCGGGTACGACGTATACCGGGGTCCGCTCACGTCGAAGCGGCGGATCAGCTCCGGATCGAAGATCAGTTCGTTGTAGGTCGAAGCCATCGGTGGGCGAAAACCCGCAGCGCATCGTTGAAGAGTAATACAATTGCCCAAACGCTCATCGGTCGTGTTGACGTGGATCAAACGCAACGCTGGCGAAGCTCATTGGGACGGTCATGGATGAATCCGCCGCGCAGGTGACGTTCCGTCGCATGCTCACGACGGCATGCTCCGCGTGCAATCTGCGCGAGCTGTGCCTGCCGTTCGGTCTGAACGACGACGAGATCGCCCGGCTCGACCGGCTCGTCGGTGCGCGCCGCAAGATCGGCCGCCAGCAACACCTGTATCGTGCCGGCGCCCCGTTCGAGGCGCTGTATGCGATCCGTGTCGGATTCTTCAAGACCGACGTGCTCAACGAGGATGGCCGCGAACAGGTCACCGGCTTCCAGATGCCCGGCGAGATCCTCGGCATGGATGGCATCTCGACCGAGCGCCATTCGTGCAACGCCATCGCGCTGGAAGACTCCGAGGTATGCGTGATTCCGTTCGAACAACTCGAGTCGCTCAGCCGCGACATCGGCACGCTGCAGCACCATTTCCATCAGGTCATGAGCCGCGAGATCGTGCGCGACCACGGCGTGATGATGCTGCTCGGGACGATGCGCGCCGAAGAGCGGCTCGCCGCCTTCCTGCTGAACATCTCGCAACGCTTCACCACGCGCGGATTCTCGCCGGCCGAGTTCCACCTGCGCATGACGCGCGAAGAGATCGGCTCCTACCTCGGGCTGAAGCTGGAAACGGTCAGCCGCGCCTTCTCGAAGTTCCAGGAACAGGGATTGATCAGCGTACAGCAGCGGCGCATCCGCATCCTCGACACGCCCGCCTTGAAGAAGATGCTGGAGCGGCGAAACGCGTAGCGGCGACGCGTCGAACGGCCCGGCCGGACTGCGCGACAGCGCGACCGACACGATGTAGCCGAACGCGGCGAGCGCAGCGAGCCAGAATGCCGCGCGCACCGCTCGAGTGCGACCGCGGCGCAGCGCGAACATCCCGAAACCGATATACGCGAGCAGACCGATCAGTTTGGCGGTGAGCCAGCCATCGACGAACGGATACTGGCCGATCGCGATGGCCAGCCCGACGGCGCTCGCCAGCAGCAGCGTATCGACGACATGCGGCACGATGCGCACCCAGCGCCGCTCCAGCAGCGCGGAGCCCGCCAGCATCCACAGTCCGCGCACGAAGAAGCCGGTCCCGCTGAGCACCACGCAGGTCAGGTGGATGGTTTTCAGGATCGAGTAGATCATCCTTCAGCCGTCGGAGCGCGCCTGCCAGTACAGCGGAACGAAGCGCACCGCCCACACCCCGAAGACGATCAGCCAGCCGCAGGCGGCCGCGAAGGTCAGCAGCGGGTACGCCGGAACCGGCGCGAGCTCCGCCGCGATGCGCATCGCGACCACCGCCTGCAGCCACCACATCAG
>JBBIUI010000048.1:0-18727 GCA_037440385.1 Rhodocyclales bacterium
GCGGTGCTCGCCGCGCTGCTGGCGATCGAGCTGGCGCACCTGGCCGGCTGGTAGCGCCGCATGGCTGCCGCAACGCGCCGGCCTGGCGATAGAATGCCGCCGTTTTCCGGCCCGGGGGCGTGGCGCCGATGCTGATCGTATTCGTCGTGCTCTACCTCGTCGCGTTCGTCGGCATCGGCCTGTGGGCGGCCACCCGCGTGCACAGCGCCAAGGACTACGTCGTCGCCGGGCGCGCGCTGCCGCTGTACGTGGTCACCGGAACGGTATTCGCGACCTGGTTCGGCTCGGAGACGGTGCTCGGCATCTCCGCGCGCTTCGTCAAGGACGGACTGGGCGGCATCATCGAGGATCCGTTCGGCTCGTCGATGTGCCTGGTTCTGGTGGGCCTGTTCTTCGCCGCCCGGCTCTACCGCATGGACCTGCTGACGATCGGCGACTTCTACCGCAACCGCTACAACCGCACGGTGGAGGTCCTGTGCAGCACGGCCATCATCGCGTCGTATCTCGGCTGGGTTTCCGCGCAAGTGGTCGCGCTCGGGCTCGTGTTCAGCCTGCTCGGCGACGGCCTGATGACGCCGGAGCAGGGCATCCTGCTCGGTGCGTCCATCGTGCTGCTCTACACGTTCTTCGGCGGGATGTTCTCGGTCGCATGGACCGACTTCTTCCAGATGGTCATCATCGTCGGCGGCCTGACCTACCTCGCCTGGACGATCGGCGCGCGGGCGGGCGGGCTGCCGGCGGTCGTCGATCACGCCGCGCGCGCGGGCAAGTTCGCGTTCTGGCCCGCGCTGGAGGCGAAGGACGTGCTCGCCTTCGTCGCGGCATGGGTCACGATGATGTTCGGCTCGATTCCCCAGCAGGACGTGTTCCAGCGCGTGACGTCGGCGCGCACCGAGAGGATCGCGGTGGCCGGCACGCTGCTCGGCGCGAGCCTGTATTTCGCGTTCGCGTTCGTGCCGCTGTTTCTCGCCTATTCCGCTTTCCTCATCGATCCGGCGCTGACCGCGCAGTTGCTCGACAAGGATCCGCAGCACATCCTGCCCAGCCTGGTGATGACGCAAACGCCGCTCGGCGCGCAGATCCTGTTCTTCGGCGCCCTGCTCGCCGCGATCATGAGCACGGCGAGCGGAACGCTGCTCGCCCCGTCGGTGACCTTCACCGAAAACATCCTCAAGGGCCTGCTCGCGCGCGAGCTGACCGACCGACAGTTCCTGTGGACGCTGCGCGGGGTCGTGGCCACCTTCACGGTGATCGTCGCCGCGTTCGCGCTCGACTCGCACTCGAGCATCTACGAGATGGTCGGCAACGCCTACAAGGTGACGCTGGTCGCCGCATTCGTGCCGCTGACCGCCGGCCTGTACTGGCGCCGGGCCACCACGCAGGGTGCGCTGTGCTCGATCTTCGGCGGAGCGGCGACCTGGCTGTTGCTGGAGGGCTTCGACGTCGGCGGCATCTGGCCGCCGCAGCTCGCCGGCCTGCTCGCTTCGATCGCCGGCATGGTGGCGGGCTCGCTGCTGCCCCAGCGCATCGGCCACCACGACCTGCCGGCACCGCATCTGCGCCATCACCAGCACCCGGCCCGCCAGCACGCCCCGCCGGTGTGAGTGTGCGAGGCACGGCCGGGCGCGACGCGTGCGGTGGCGCGGCCGCTTGACGGTGGTCAATCGCCGCGGCCGCGCCGGCCGCGTAGAATTGTGCCTCGACTCCGGACGAACGCACTTCGCATCCACGCCATGAACCCACCCGCCTCGCCGCGCATGCCCTCGCCGATCGAGCTCGTGTGCCCGGCGGGCGGGCTGCCCGCGCTGAAGGCCGCCGTCGAGCACGGCGCGGACTGCGTCTATGCCGGCTTCAAGGACGAGACCAACGCGCGCAACTTCAGCGGACTGAATTTCGACGACGCGAGCCTGCGCGAGGGCATCCGGCATGCGCAGGCGCACGGCGTCAAGGTACTGCTCGCGCTCAACACCTACCCGACGGCGGCCAACTGGCCGCGCTGGACGCGTGCGCTGGATCGCGCCGCCGAGTTCGGCGCCGATGCCGTCATCCTGGCCGATGCCGGGCTCATGGAATACGCGCGCCGCACGCACCCGCAACTGCGCCTGCATCTGTCGGTGCAGGCGTCCGCGACCAGCTACGAGGCGATCAATTTCTATCGCGAGCACTTCGGCGTGCAGCGCGCCGTGCTGCCGCGGGTGCTCTCGCTCGCGCAGGTCGCGGAGGTCATCGCGAACACGCCGGTCGAGATCGAGGTGTTCGGCTTCGGCGGACTGTGCGTGATGGTGGAGGGACGCTGCGCGCTGTCGGCCTACGTCACCGGCGACGGTCCCAATTGCACCGGCGCCTGTTCGCCGGGCAAGGCGGTGCGATGGGAGCAGACCGCGCAGGGCCTGGAGACGCGGCTTGCCGGCGTGCTGGTCGACCGCTACGCGCACGGCGAGCGCAGCGGCTATCCGACGCTGTGCAAGGGGCGCTACGAGGTGCGCGGCGAAACCTATTACGCGATCGAGGAGCCGGCGAGTCTGAACACGCTGGAACTGTTGCCGGAGCTCGTGCGCATCGGCGTGCGCGCGATCAAGATCGAGGGCCGTCAGCGCAGCCCGGCCTATGTCGCGCAGGTGACCAAGGTCTGGCGCGAGGCGATCGACCGCGCGGTGCGCGACCCGGATTCCTTCGCCGTGTCGCCCGGCTGGATGGCCCAGCTCAACAAGGTGTCCGAGGGCCAGAGCCACACGCTGGGCGCCTACTTCCGTCCATGGAAATGAAGCTCTCGCTCGGGCCGCTGCTGTACTACTGGCCGCGCGAGCGGACGCTCGCGTTCTACCGCGAGGTCGAGGCGATGCCGCTCGACATCGTCTATCTCGGCGAGACGGTGTGCTCGCGCCGCCACGAACTGCGCGCGGCCGACTGGATCGACATCGCCGGGCGTATGGTCGCGGCGGGCAAGCAGGCGGTGCTGTGCACGCAGGCGCTGATCGAATCCGAGTCGGACCTGAAAGCGCTGCGCAAACTGGTCGGCACCCGAGGCTACGCGCTGGAAGCCAACGACATGGGTGCGGTGCGCCTGCTCTCGCACCGCGAGCCGCCGGCCGGCTTCGTCGCCGGACCGGGCCTGAACCTGTACAACGAGCACACGCTCGCGCTGCTGGGCCGGCTCGGCGCCACGCGCTGGGTGGCTCCCTGCGAGATGGATCGCGACATGCTCGAAGCATTGATCCGCGCGGCGCCCGCGGGCATGCAGACCGAAGTGCTCGCCTACGGCCGGCTGCCGCTCGCGTGGTCGGCGCGCTGTTTCACCGCGCGGCATTTCAACCTGCAGAAGGACACCTGCGAGTTCCGCTGCATCGAGTTCGCCGGCGGTCTCGAGGTGAGCACGCGCGAAGCGCAGTCGTTTCTGGTGCTCAACGGCATCCAGACGCAATCGCACAAGGTGCACAGCCTGCTCGGCGATCTGCGCGCGGTGCGCGAGGCGGGTGTGGCGGTGGTGCGCATCTCGCCGCAGGTGTCCGGCACCGGGCAGATCGTCGCGCTGTTTCGCGCCGCGATCGAAGGCACGCTCGACCCGGACGAGGCTGCCTCGCGCCTGCGCGCCCACATGCCGGCCGAGCCGTGCAACGGTTTCTGGCACCGGCGCCCGGGTCTGGAACTGGTCGCCTCGCAGGCCGGCGCGTGATGCTTCCGGCATTCACCGTTCCGCGCGCGCTCGCCGGCGTCGTCTCGCGAGCGCCGCAACTGCCGCCGACGCTCGCGCTGGTCGCGGCGCTCAACCTCGCGCTGGGCCGCGTGCTGCCACGAGAGCCGCTCGCCCCGCTCACCGGGCGGCGCCTCGCGCTGGTGGTGAGCGATGCCGGGCTGCGGCTCGAGTTCGTGCTCACGCCGCGCGGTTTCCGGCCGGCGATCGGCGCCGGCGAGGCCGACGTGCGGATCTCGGCCAGCCTCAGGGATTTCCTCGCGCTCGCGCTGCGCGAGGAAGACCCCGACACGCTGTTCTTCAGCCGCAGGCTGCTGATGGAAGGCGACACCGAACTGGGCCTGCTCGTGAAGAACACGCTGGATGCGATCGAGCTGCCCCGGTTCGAGCTCGCCGGGCTCGCGCCCGTGCGCGTCATCGAACGGCTGATGCGGCTGCGTTGAACCGGGCGTCCGGGACCCGTGGCCCGCGCCTACAGTCTCGCACGCGATCTCGCGGCCGGCTATGCCGCCGTCGTCGTCTATGCGAGCCTGTCCCCGTTTTCGGGATGGGCCGATTCCGGCGCGCCGCCCCTCGCGTTTCTGGGTGCGCAGTGGCCGCGCTATCTCACCGCGTTCGACCTCGCCGCGAACGTTCTCGCCTACGTGCCGCTCGGGCTGCTCGCGATGGCGGCGCTGCGGCATCGGCTCGAACCGGTGCCGGCGGCGGCCGCCGCGTGGCTCGCGGCCACCGCCTTGAGCCTCGCGCTGGAGACCGCACAGAACTTCGTGCCCGGGCGGGTACCCTCGAACGTGGATCTGGGCTGCAACGCGCTCGGCGCGCTGGTCGGATGCGTGCTGGCGCTGCGCCATGCGCGCATCTTCGCCGATGACGGCGTGCTGACCCGCTGGCGCGCGCGCCACCTCGCAGCCGGGCGCATCGGCGATGCCGCCGTGCTGCTGGGCGCCGCCTGGCTGCTCTCGCAGCTCGACCCGCAAAGTCCGGCGCTGGGCAGCGGCGACCTGCGCCGGCTGCTCGGGCTGGCCGCACCGGTGGGCTACGGCGTCGAGCTCGACTCCGCGCTCGACGCGCTGATCACCTGGACCGGCGTGATCGCCGCGGGGCTGGTCGGTGCGCTCGCGCTGCGCGAGCCTTCCGCCGTGCTGCTCGCGGCCGTATTCATTGCGGCGCTGGCGATCAAGTCCCTCGCCTGGTCGGTGCTGGCGGAACCTTCGGCCTGGCTGCAGTGGCTGACGCCGGGAACCGGGCTGGGATTGCCGGCCGGTGCCGCGACGCTGGCGCTGGCGTTGTTCCTGCCGCGGCGCGTTCAGAGCTCGCTCGCAGCGCTCGCGCTGCTGGCGATGACCGCGCTGGTCAATCTCGCGCCGGAAAATCCCTATGCCCTCGCCGCGCTGTCGCACGCGCGAACCGGGCATTTCCTCAACTTCAACGGCCTCACGCAGCTCGTCACGTCGCTGTGGCCCTTCCTCGCACTGGCCTATCTGCTCGCGCTGCCCGCGGCGAAAGAATAGCTTTTCGCGCACCTCGCGAGGCGCGGTCACGGCCCGCTGGTATCATCGCGCCTGCGGGCGGGGAGCCCGGCGGCTAAACCGAAGTCACGGGAGGCAGTCATCATGAGCGTCGCATCGGAGTTCAAGGCGTTTGCGGTCAAGGGCAATGTCATCGATCTGGCGGTCGGCGTGATCATCGGCGCGGCCTTCGGCAAGATCGTCGATTCCGCGGTCAATGACCTCATCATGCCGGTCGTCGGCCGCGTGCTCGGCGGGCTGGATTTCAGCAACTACTTCGTCGCGCTGCGCGACATCCCGCCGGGCACCGCGGCGACGCTCGACGCGGTGAAGAAGGCCGGCGTGCCGGTGTTCGCCTACGGCAACTTCATGACGATCGCGCTGAACTTCGTGATCCTCGCCTTCATCATCTTCGTGATGGTCAAGCAGATCAACCGGCTCAGGCGCGAGGCCGCGCCGGCCGTACCTGCCGAGCCGCCGCCGCCTGCCGAAGACATCGTGCTGCTGCGCGAGATCCGCGACGCGCTGAAGAAGTAGCCGGGCTCAATCGGCGACGAACGGGTTGGTGCGCCGCTCCTGCCCGAAGGTGGATCGCGGCCCATGGCCGGGAAAGAACACGACGTCGTCGCCGAGCGGGAACAGCTTTTCGCGGATCGCGCGCAACAGCGCCGCGTGGTCTCCGCGCGGGAAGTCGGTGCGTCCGATCGAGCCCGCGAACAGCACGTCGCCCACCAGCGCGATGCGCGAGACCGGCTCGAAGTACACCACGTGGCCGGGTGTGTGCCCCGGACAGTGCAGCACCTGGAGCGTCAGCTCGCCCAGCGCGACCGTGTCGCCATCGGCGAGCCAGCGATCCGGCACCAGCGCCTCGGCCTGCGGCCCGCCGAACATCTGGCCTTGTTGCGGCAGCGCGTCCAGCCAGAAGCGTTCCTCGATCTGCGGGCCCTCCACCGGCACGCCGAGCCGGCGGCGCAGATCCGCGGCCGCACCGGCATGGTCGATGTGCCCGTGGGTCAGCAGGATCTTGTCGAGCGTGACGGCGGCGCGTGCGACCTCGGCGAGGATGCGCTCCGGTTCCCCACCCGGATCGACCAGTGCGGCGCGCCCCGTGGCCTCGCACCAGATCAGCGAGCAGTTCTGCTGGAACGCCGTGACGGGAATGACGACGACTTTCATGCGGGCCACCCATTCATGAACTGCGTTCCTTTCCCGGTCATTGCGAGGGGGCGCAGCGATTCCCCTGCCATTGCGGGGAGCGAAAGCCGATTCCCTCTGTCATTGCGAGGAGCGAAGCGACGAAGCGATCTCGTCGCCCGTGCGACGGCCGCGACGCGCTCCGCGCGGGATGGCTTCATCGGGCTTTGCACGGCTCGCACTGACGAGGCACCGGGCGCATTGTATGTCAGGGGTGCCACGGCCCCTGAAACTTCAGGTGGCTGACGCAGCCGGCGCGGCAGTCGCCGGCGCCGAAACGCGCGACGAGGATCTCGCCGGGCGCGGCCCGGTTCGCCTCGCATTCGGCGCACGCGAGCAGGCGCACCGAGACGACGCGCACGCCCGGCGCCGCGAGCAGGTAGTCGATATGCCAGTGAAGCCGCTCGGCCCCGCGCAGGTGGCGCGCGACGCGTGCGTCGATCGCGCGCCGGGCGCTGCCGGTGTAGAGGTAGCGCCCGGCGGGAAACCGGATCAGGCCCAGCGCGCCGATCCGCACCTCGACCGTGCGCGCCACGCGGATCACGAGCTGGTAGGTGACGGGAGCGGCGCCACCGGGCGCGTCGCCGCCCATGCCGGCAGATTCAGCGCACGGCGACCGGCTTGAAGCCGGCGCGCAGCGCTGCGCCCTTGCGCGCGCGATGTCCGCGGTGGCGCTCCAGTTGTGCGCCGCGCAGCTGGATCGTCACCGGCGCGCCCGCGCGGCCCGTGCCCTCGACGAGGAGCACGCGCCCATCGCAAACCGTCACCGCGGCCAGCGCATCGGCGTGCGCGAGCTCGATCAGCAAGACGCCGCGCCCGCCCGTGCGCTCCTTCACCTCGCCGGCCGCGAACAGCAGCAGCCTGCCCGCGGCCGACACGGCGGCGACCGTATCGCCGCCCGCGATCGGCGCGGGACGCAGCGGCTTCTCGTCCGGCTCCAGCGCCATGAAGGCCTTGCCCGCCTTCTGGCGCGTGACGAGCGCCTCGAGCGCGCACACGAAGCCGTAGCCGCCCGAGCCCGCGAACAGGTATCGCGCCTGCGGCGCATCGCTCACCGCGTGAGCGAGCCGCGCGCCGCCCTGGAAGTCGACCATCGTCGTGACCGGCACGCCGTCGCCGCGCCCGCCGGGAAGATCCGACACGCGCACCGAGTAGGCTCGCCCCGCACCGTCGATCAGCACGAGCGGCCAGGTCGTGCGCGAGTGTGCCACCAGCATCGCCGCGTCGCCCGCCTTGTAGGTGAGGCTCGCCGGGTCGATGCCGTGGCCCTGGCGCACGCGCACCCAGCCGTTGCGCGACACGATCACGGTCACCGGCTCGTCGGGCGGCGCGATCTCGGCGCTCGTCACCGGCGTAACGGCCTCGATCCGCGTGCGGCGCGCATCGCCGTACTTGCGGGCGTCCTCGCCCAGTTCGCGCAGGATCAGCCGCGTCATCGCGTTTCGATCCTCGAGCAGCCGCTGCAGGCCCTTGCGCTCGTCGCGCAATTCGTCGAGTTCGCGCTCGATGCGGATGCCTTCGAGCCGTGCGAGCTGACGCAACCGGATCTCCAGGATGTCCTCGGCCTGCAGCTCGCTCAGGCCGAAGCGCGCCATCAGCTCGGGCTTGGGTTCGTCGGCCGCGCGAATCACGCGGATGACCTCCTCGATGCGCGCGAGCGCCATCATGCGGCCTTCGAGGATGTGGATGCGCCGATCGACTTCGCCCAGGCGATGGCGCGTGCGCCGCTCGACGGTGTCGTAGCGGAAACCGGCCCACTCGCGCAGCACCTGCACGAGGCCCTTCTGCTGCGGCTTGCCGTCGCGTCCGATCATCGTCAGGTTGATCGGTACCGAGATCTCGAGGCTGGTGTGCGCGAGCAGCAGCGCCATGAACGCATCCGGATCCTGGCGCGAGGAACGCGGCGTCAGCACGATGCGCACCGGCGCCTTGTCACTGGACTCGTCGCGCACCGTTTCGAGCGCGGCGAGCGAGGCGGCCTTCAGCAGCTTCTGGTCCTGCGTGAGTTCCTTCCTCCCGGCCCTGGGCTGCGGATTGGTCAGCGCCCCGATCTCCGAGAGCACCTGCGCGCTGGACACGCCGTGCGGCAGCTCGGTGACGGCGATGCGCCACTGCCCGCGCGCGAGCGCCTCGCGCTGCCAGCGCGCGCGCATGCGCAGGCTGCCGCGGCCGCTCGCGTAGGCTTCGCGGATCGCCTCGGGCGGCGAGATGACCTGGCCGCCGCCGGGGAAGTCCGGCCCCGGCACGACGGCGAGGAGTTCGTCGATTTGCGCACCGGCGTGCCGGATCACGAGCTGCGCGGCCTCGGCGATCTCGCGCAGGTTGTGCGGCGGGATCTCGGTCGCCATGCCCACCGCGATGCCCGAGGCCCCGTTGAGCAGCACGAAGGGCAGCCGCGCCGGCAGCAGCCGCGGCTCCTCGAAAGCGCCGTCGTAATTGGGCGCGAAATCGACGGTGCCCTGACGGATCTCGCCGAGCAGCAGCTCGGCGATCGGCGTGAGCCGCGCCTCGGTGTAGCGCATCGCGGCGGGTGAATCGCCATCGCGCGAGCCGAAGTTGCCCTGGCCATCGACGAGCGGATAGCGCAGCGAGAAGTCCTGCGCGACGCGCACCATCGCGTCATAGACGCTCTGGTCGCCGTGCGGGTGGTACTTGCCGATCACGTCGCCGACCACGCGCGCGCTCTTGACGTGCTTGGCACCGGCCGCGAGCCGCATCTCGTGCATCGCATACAGGATGCGCCGCTGCACCGGCTTGAGTCCGTCCTCGACCTGCGGCAGTGCGCGCGCACGCACCACGCTCATCGCGTAGGCGAGATAGGCGCGCTCGGCGTAGTCATCGAGCGGAAAGCTCTCGCCCGCCGCATCGTCCGGCGGGCACGCGCACGAGGGTGGTGCGCCCGACGCCGCGGGAGGAAGGTCGAACAGATCCGGGGTTTCGTTTGCTTTCATACTGGAACCGTCCAGGCGCAGCCCGCCGGCGGGCTCGGCGGTGGCATGGCCCGCAGCGAGCCGGGTTCGGGGATTCGCATTGCTCGAAAGGTCTGCTGTGCCGCCGTCACGACCCCCCCGCATCAAGCATCGCGGATCAGCGCGATCAGCTCGTCGGTCGAGGGCAGCGCGGCAGCCTCCGTGCCCTCGAGGATACTCTCGGCCAGTGCGCGCTTGTCGTGGTGCAGCGCGACGATGCGCTCCTCGATCGTGCCCCGGGTGACCAGCCGGTAGACGGTCACCGGCCGGCTCTGGCCGATGCGGTGGGCGCGGCCCATCGCCTGATCCTCGGCGGCCGGGTTCCACCACGGATCGGTGATGACGACGTAATCGGCGGCGGTCAGGTTCAGCCCGAATCCGCCCGCCTTCAGGCTGATCAGGAACAGGTCGCCTTCGCCGGCCTGGAATGCGGCGACCCGCCTCGTGCGCTCGGCCGCCGGGGTGGCCCCGTCGAGGTACTGATACGTGATGCCGGCGGCATCGAGCGGCCCGCGCAGCAGCGTCAGGAAATCGACGAACTGGCTGAACACCAGCGCCTTGTGGCCGTTGGCCGCGAGCTCCGCGGCCAGCTCGGCGAATGCCTGCACCTTCGCGCCGGCGGGTAGCTGCGCACTGACCAGCCGCGGATCGCAGGCCGAACGGCGCAGCCGCGTGAGCTGCGCGAGCACGTTCATGCGCGCCTCGCCGGCCGGAGCGCGTTCGAACGCGACCATCGCCGCGGCCACCGCCTGCCGCCGCAGCGCCTCGTAGTGCGCCGCCTCGGCCTGGTCCGCGGCGACCTCGATCACGAGCTCGGTGCGCGGGGGCAGTTCGGGCAGCACCTGGGCCTTGGTCCGGCGCAGCACGAAAGGCGAGACGATGCGCCGCAGCAGATGCTGCGCGTCGCGGTCGCGGCTGCGCTCGATGGGCGCCGCGAAGCGCTCGTTGAAGCGCGACGCGCTGCCGAGCAGCCCGGGGTTGGCGAAGCGCATGATCGACCACAGCTCCGAAAGCCGGTTCTCGACCGGCGTGCCCGAGAGCGCGAGCCGCAGGTCGGCGCGCAGTTCGAACAGCGCGAGGCTGCGCTTGGCGGTGGCGTTCTTGATGGCCTGCGCCTCGTCGGCGACGACGGTATGCCAGGTGCGTGCGGCGAAACGCTCCGCCGCCTGCTGCAGCAGCGTGTAGGAGACCACCACGACGTGCGCGGCGCCCGCACCGGCGAGCAGCGTTTCCCGCTCGCCCTCGCCGTAGAGCTGGAAGTTCAGGCCGGGCGCGAAGCGCTGCGCCTCGGCCACCCAGTTGCCGCACACCGAGGTCGGCGCCACGACCAGCGCGGGGCCGCCGCGCGCGCGCGAGCAGCACCGCGAGTGCCTGCAGAGCGTCTTGCCCAGTCCCATGTCATCGGCGAGGCAACCGCCCAGCCCCGCCGCGGCGAGCCGCATCGCCCACTGGTAGCCGTCCTCCTGGTAGGGGCGAAGCCGAGCCTGCAGCCCCTTGGGCAGCTCCGGGGTCAGGCTGCGCGCGGCGTCGAGCCGCCCGAGGGCGGCGCGAAAGTCCGCGTCCGCCTCACGCGGTATGTCTTCGAGCACCTCCTCGAGCCAGGACGCAGCCGCTGCCGGAATGCGCACGCCCTGCCGGTCGGTGTCGGCCACGGCCGCGAGTTCGGCCAGCTTCTGCTTCAGCGAGCGGGTGAGCGCGACGTACACGCCATCGCCGATCGGCACGAAGCGGCTGCGACCGCGCGCGGCGGCGAGCAGCGCCTCCATGTCCATCACGCGGCCTTCCTCGACCACGGCCCGGCCGCTCAGGCGGAACCAGTCGTGGGCGCCGCGGATCGACAGCGCGAGCCGGGACGCATCGACGCCGATCACCCGCACGCTGCGGCCCCTGGGCCAATCGACCGAGGCCACCGCCGCGATGCGCGGCAGCGCCTCGACCATCGCGAGCGCATTCTGCGGATCGCCGACCACCCACTCGCAGTGTGCCCCGTCGTCGTCGGGCGGATCGAGAAACGGCAGCGCGTCGAGCACGGCGGCGAGCGCGGCGCGCTCGGCGCACAGGTCGCGGCGGGTCCCGACGTTCGTCGCGCCGACGACCGCCATCAGCCGCTCGCGGCCGACACCGGGTGCGAGCCGCGGCCCGTCCGGTCCCAGCGGGGCGACCACCAGCCGCAGCATCAGGCGCTCGCCCTCCGGAGCGAGCTCGGCATACAGCCGCGCATCGGCGGGTACTTCGCGCTCGGCGCGCGCGTGATCCGCCTGCACGTCGAAATGCCTCGACAGCGCGCGCAGCGTCTGCTGCAGCTCCTGCTGCGCGTCGGCGGGCACCGCCGCGACGCCGCTGAGCAGTTGCGCGGCACGGCGCTGCGCCGGGCTGAGCCGGATGAGCCTCAGGCGCCGGGCCGATTCGCGCACGACCGTGATCGCGCGCAGCGCCTCGGCCTCCCGTCGCTCGCCGCTGTCCCAAACCGGCCTTTCGTCTTCGGCCCGCGGCGGGCGCAGCGCCGGCGTCACCTTCAGCCGGTAGCCGCCGGCTTCGCGCACGGCCTCGAGTTCGGGCATCCCCTCGACCAGCTCGACGATGCGATCGGGCGCCTCGGCCAGTGCGAGCGCGGGGTGCCCCACCAGCGCGACGATGGCTGCCGCGCGATCCAGACGCCCGCCGCCGCGCCCGCCGGCACCGTTGCGGCGAATCGCCTGGGCCACCTTGGCATCCCAGGGCGGCAGCCGCGGGTCGGCTGCCACCTTCGCGAGCGAGAGCAGTTTCGGCTTGCCCCAGCCGCGCGCGCCATGACGCTGCTCGTAGGGCCGGATCGCCTCGACCGCTCCATGGAATTGGTGTTCGATCGTCCAGACGATGCGCGCCCGCCCGGCGCGATCGGGCTTCGCCGACGCCTCCTCGCCGAGCAGCCGCAGTGCGATGAGCACTTCGCGCCACCGTTCGGAAGGGCCGCCGGCGAAGAATCCGTCCGGCGCACTGCCGCCTCGCAGTACCGTGACCGCGGCCTGGGCCTCGCCGGCGAGCCAGCTCAGGCCACAGGCGCGCAGCGTATCGCGCACGGCTGCGGCGAGCCGATCGAGCGCCTCGTCGAACTGCGCCTTGCTTGCGCCCGTGACCACCGCGTCTCGTCCGAGCCATGCGGCCAGCATCAGCAGCCACAGGTCGTCGAGGCTCGCGTGCGCGCCGGATCGATCCTGCGGCATCAGGGCCAGCCGATCGAGCGGATGCTCGCCCAGCCGCGCGCCGATCGCATGCGCCCAGCGGCCCCAGCCGTAGGCCGCCGGATCGCGGCGGCCGGACTCGCCGATGCAGAACTTGCGTGCGATCTCCAGATGGCGCGGCGTGCGCAGCGCGAGCAGCGCGAGCGGATAGAGCCAGCCGAGGCTCGTGGGCGTGACGCGTGTGCGCGCCCCCACTTCCCGTGCGCGCCGCTTGAGTGCCGCTTCGAAAGCGCTCGCGGCGTCCTGCCAGCGGCCCTCCGTCACCATCGACGCGGCGCGCACGCAGTCGGCCGCGCCGCTCGTCACGCCCCGCATCGCGCGCAGCGCCCGTTCCCGCTCGCCGCGGTACAGCAGCGCTTCGGCGAGCGCCAGGCGCAGGTGCTCGGGCATCGCCTCACATTCGCCTTCCAGCTTGCCGATCGCCCAGTCGCAGATCGGTACGAACGCGGCAATCCAGTCCGCGGTCAGCGTAGAGGCCGCGCGGAAGGCGAGCTCCCAGCGCCACTGCGGGCAGATGCGCTCGAAGAGCGCGGCATCGAAGCCGCCGAGCGCCGCCTCGGCGAGCACCTCGTCCCAGTCGAGCGAGCGGCCGATCGAGCCGCGCAGCCGCTGCACTTCCTCCGCCGGGGCTCCCGAGAACAGCGCGAAGCGCACCCGCGCGACCGCGCCGGCGCGATCGAACCATTGCCAGCCGGAGCGCATGCGGCCCGGCCCGAAGGCTTCCAGCCGGTTCAGCGCCTCGCCCAGCGCGGCGAGGCCTTCGCCGTGCATCAGTTCGCGATACAGCGATGCGCGCAGTGCGTCGTTCAGGCGTACGGCATCGTCCCGGTACGGCGTCGAGCCGAGCAGCGCCGCGCTCCGGCGCAGCGCGTCGAGCGCCGCCCCGACGTCGGCATCGGTGAACGGGCCGCGGCGGGAGTTTGTCGCACCCATGCGCGCGAGCAGCGTGCGGATCGTGCTTCGCGAGCAGGACGTCCACAGCAGCGCCATCGCACGGGCCACCGCGAGCGTGTCGCCGGACAGCGGTGCGAGCCCGGCGGCGGCGGGCAGCGGCAGCGTGAATCGGGAGGAGGACAAGCGCGATCGGACTAGAGGTCCGCCTCCACCGTGTCGCCCTTCGCTTCCATCCACGCGCGGCGCGATGCGGCCTCGCCCTTGCCCATCAGCATGTCGAACAGCGCACGCGTGTCTGCCAGCGCGGCCTCACCCGCGCGTACGCGTACCGGCAGCACGCGGCGCGTGGCGGGATCCATCGCGGTCTCGCGCAACTGCTCGGGATTCATCTCGCCCAGGCCCTTGAAGCGGCCGATGCCGATGGAATCGCGATCGACGCCCTCCTGCGCGAGCCGCTCGCGGATCGCCGCCAGCTCGCCGTCGTCGAGCGCGTACAGCCGCCGCGCGGGCCGCTTCCTGCCCTGCGCGGGCACGTCGATGCGGTACAGCGGCGGTTGCGCGACGCAGACATGGCCGCGCTCGATCAGCTTCGGGAAATGCCGGAAGAACAGCGTCAGCAGCAGCGTCTGGATGTGCGAGCCGTCGACGTCGGCGTCCGACAGGATCACCACCTTGCCATAGCGCAGGCCCGAGAGATCCGCCGCCTCGCCGGGGCCGTGCGGATCGACGCCGAGCGCCACCGCGATGTCGTGGATCTCGGTATTGGCGAACAGCCGGTCCGCGTCGATCTCCCAGGAGTTCTGCACCTTCCCGCGCAGCGGCAGGATCGCCTGCGTCTCCTTGTCGCGCGCGAGCTTGGCCGATCCGCCGGCCGAGTCGCCTTCGACCAGGAACAGCTCGGTGCGGGAAGCATCGTCCGATTCACAGTCGGTGAGCTTGCCCGGCAGCACCGCGACGCCCGACTGCTTGCGTTTCTCGACCTTCTGCGCGCTCTTGTGCCGCGCCAGCGCCTGGCGGATCGACACCTCGGCGATCGCCTTTGCGGCCTCGACATGGTCATTGAGCCAGATCTCCAGCGGATCGCGCACCATGCCCGAGACCAGCCTGACCGCTTCGCGCGAATTGAGCTTTTCCTTGACCTGGCCCTGGAACTGCGGATCGAGGATGCGCGCCGACAGCACGAAGGCGAGCCGCGAGCACACGTCGTCCTGCTGGAGCTTGACGCCGCGCGGCAGCAGCGCGCGCCGTTCGATGAAGGACTTCACGGCATCGAACACGCCGGCGCGCAATCCCGATTCGTGGGTTCCGCCGGCCACGGTCGGAATCAGGTTCACGTAGGATTCCGAGGGGACGCCGCGCTCGAACCATCCCAGCACCCAGGCCGCGCCCTCGCCCGGTGCGTAACCGGCATCGTCGCGTTGCGCGTACTTGGCCCCCGCGACGAGCGGCGCGACCGGCGGCTCGCCGTCGGCCAGCTCGGTCAGGTACTGCTCCAGTCCGCCGGGATAGGACCAGGTCCGCAGCACCGGCTCGCCGTCGGGCCGCTCGATCTCGAGGCTCACCTGCACGCCGGGCAGCAGCACGGCCTTCGATCGCAGCACCCGTTCGAGCTCGGCCACGGGCACCTTCGCGGTGTCGAAATATTTCGCATCGGGCCACACCCGCACCCGGGTTCCGCTGTGACGCGGGCACGGCCCCGCGTCGACGAGCGGCGAGACCTGCTCGCCGCCGTGCGAAAACTCGATCCGGTGGATGCGCCCGCCGCGCCTGACCTCGACGCTCACGCGCGTCGACAGCGCCGTGGTGACCGCGACTCCGACGCCGTGCAGCCCGCCGGAAAACGCATAGGCCGAAGCGGCCGCCGCCTTGTCGAACTTGCCGCCGGCATGCAGCCGCGTGAAGGCCAGCACGACGACCGGCACGCCTTCCTCCGGGTGCATGCCCACCGGGATGCCGCGCCCGTCGTCGGTGACCGACACCGAGCCGTCCGCGTGCATCGCGACATGCAGGTTGCGGGCATGGCCGCCGAGCGCTTCGTCGGCCGCGTTGTCGATGACTTCCTGGAGGATGTGGATCGGCGAATCGGTGCGGGTGTACATGCCGGGGCGCGCGCGCACCGGCTCCAGGCCCTTGAGGACCTTGAACGAGGATTCGTCGTATCTGCTGTCGGGCATCGCGGCGGCGCGCTGCGGGGGCATCGCGAAAGCGCGCGATTATAGACTCGCCCTCGTGCGGGCAGACTCGCCGCGGGCCCGGGACGCGTCTTCGGCTCGAAACTCGCCCTCGACTCGGTCGTCCCCGGTGGTTCGGCGATCGCGCCGCGTGCGGCCCGAACTTTTCAGCGAACGCGCACCCACTCGTTTTCGGCCTGCACGACCTCGTGGCGGGCCCACTTCGCGAACTCGGCGCGGCTCGCACGCTCGATGCGGCGCCGGCCTGCGCCGACCACGATCCTGTAGGTGACGAGCTCCCCGTCCGCGCCCGGCTCGATCGCGAGCACGCGGCGCACCGACCACGACCGGCCGAAGGTGCCGTTGCTGTAGCAGCGGCCTGCCTCGATCGCGAACATGTCACACGGGCGCGGCGAGCGTGCGCGCGACGACCTCGGACACGTCCGGCGACAGGTCTGTCGCGTCGCGGATGCGCTCGAGCGCCGCGCGCGCATGCGCCTGGCGGCCCGCGCCGAACCGGCGCCAGCGGTCGAAGGCCCGCGTCATGCGGGCGGCGACCTGCGGGTTGAGGGCATCGAGCTCGAGGATGCGCTCGGCGAGGAAGGCGTAGCCGAGGCCGTCGGCCGCATGGAAATGCACCTGGTTGGCGCCGAAGCTTCGGATCAGCGCATAGACCTTGTTCGGATTGCGGATGTCGAACGCGGGGTGGGCGGCGAGCGCGCGCACGCGCTCGAGCGTGCCCGGCAGGCGAGACGACGCCTGTACCGCCAGCCATTTGTCGACGACCAGCGGTTCGGACTTCCAGCGCTCGTAGAATGCCGCGAGCGCACGTTCGCGCTCCGGGCACTCGCAATGGGACAGCGCGGTCAGCGCGGCCATGCGCTCGGTCATGTCGTTCGCCTGCTCGAACTGGCGCCACGCCGCGGCCCGGATCGACGGATCGTCGAGTTCCGTCAGCAGCGACAGGCACAGCGCACGCGCGGCCCGGCGGCCGGCGCTCGCCGCATCGAACGAATAGGGCCCCGTCACCTCGCAGTCGCGATAGGTCTCCTCGAGCGGCTCGCGCAGACGGCTCGCCAGCACCCGCCGCACGTGGATGCGAACGGCATGGATCGCGTCGGGATCGACCTGCGCCATCTGTTCGGCGACGTAGGCTTCGGCGGGAAGGTTCAGCGCCTCGGCGCACCAGGCCGGGTCGGTTTGCGCATCGCCCAGCACGCGCTCGCATGCGCGCACGAACCCCTCGGGCACGACGACCGGCTCGCCCGCGTGCATCGCATCGACGCCGCGCACCAGCACGTCGAGCGCGAGCCGCTGGATCGCCTCCCAGCGATTGAACGGGTCGCTGTCGTGCGCGGCGAGCAGCGCGAGCCGGTCCGCGTCGAAAGCATACTTCACGATCACCGGCGCGGAGAAGTTGCGCAGCAGCGAAGGGGTCGGCCGCTGCGCGACGCCGACGAACTCGAAGCGCTCTTCGGGACGCCTGAGCGAGAGCACGCGCGTCGTCGGCGCGCTGCCCGACCGTCGCTCGCCGGCGAGCTGCAGCGCGAGCTCGCGCCCGTCCGGACCGAGCAGGCCCAGCGCGAAGGGGATGTGGAACGGCTGCTTGACCGACTGGCCGGGCGTGGGCGGACACGACTGGCGGATGGTCAGCGCGTAGGTCTGCGCGCGCTCGTCATAGGCGTCCTCGACCGCGAGCACCGGCGTGCCGGCCTGCTCGTACCAGCGCAGGAATTGCGTGAGGTCGAGCCCGTTCGCGTCGGCCATCGCATGCACGAAGTCCTCGCAGGTCACCGCCTGTCCGTCATGGCGCTGGAAGTACAGATCCATGCCACGCCGGAAGCCTTCGCGGCCGGCCAGCGTCGCGATCATGCGCACGACCTCCGCACCCTTCTCGTAGACCGTCGTCGTGTAGAAGTTGCGGATCTCGACATAGGCGTCCGGGCGCACCGCATGCGACATCGGCCCGGCATCCTCCGCGAACTGCACCGCCCGGAGGTTGCGCACTTCCTGGATGCGCACCAGCGAGCGCGAGAACGTGTCGGCGCCGTATTCCTGGTCGCGGTAGACGGTGAGCCCTTCCTTCAGCGAGAGCTGGAACCAGTCGCGGCAGGTCACGCGATCGCCGGTCCAGTTATGGAAGTATTCGTGCGCGATGACCCGCTCGACGTTGAAGAAATCGGTGTCGGTGGCCGTCTCGGGACTCGCCAGCAGGTATTTCGTATTGAAGATGTTCAGTCCCTTGTTTTCCATCGCACCCGAATTGAAGTCGCCCACCGCGACGATCATGTAGTGATCCAGGTCGAGCTCGAGCCCGAAACGCCGCTCGTCCCAATCGATCGCGCGCTTGAGCGCCTGCATCGCGAAGGACACCGCATCGAGCTTGCCCGGCTCGACGTACAGCGCGAGGCGGACCCTGCGACCGGAACGCGTGACGGTCTCGTCCTCGAGCACGTCGAGCTTCGCCGCGACCAGCGCGAACAGGTAGCACGGCTTGGGAAACGGATCGCGCCAGCGCGCCCAGTGACGGCCGTCCTGCTCGTCGCCGTGCGCGAGCAGATTGCCGTTCGATAGCAGCACCGGGAAGCGCTCGCGCTGCGCATGGATCGTCGTCGTGTACCGCGCCATCACGTCGGGACGGTCGATGAAGCAGGTGATGCGGCGGAAACCCTGCGCCTCGCACTGCGTGAAGTAGCCGTTCGCGGCGGCATACAGACCTTCCAGCCGGGTGTTGCGCTCGGGCCGGATGAGGCATTCGGTCTCGAGGCCGAACGCGTCCGGCACTGCGGGCACGATCAGGTGCTCGCCGGTGAAGCGGAATTCGTGCGCGGCGAGCGGCCTGCCGTCCAGGCGCACGGACACGAGCTCGATCTCGTCGGCATCCAGTGCGAGCGGCGCATCGCGCGAGGTCGACGCCGGGTTGCGCCGCACGGCGAGCCGGGCGCGCACGACAGTGTGCGGCGCGCGGATGTCGACGTCGAGCTCGACCTCGTCGATCAGGAAATCGGGTGGCGTGTAGTCCGCGAGGCGGACGGTGCCTGGGGTGGCTTCGCGCATGGCTGTACGTGAGGTGGATCGC
>JBBIUI010000049.1:0-17482 GCA_037440385.1 Rhodocyclales bacterium
ATTTCGCGCTTCGAGCGGCTCATCGCCGCCGCGATCGCCCGTCGCATCGCCGCCTGGCGATCCGCCGTCGGCTGCGGGGCGCTCGCTCGCGCGGCCGCCGCGCGTTCCACGTCCGCGAGCGCCAGCGCACCGCCGGGGCCGGTTCCGCGGAGTGCGGCGACATCCACGCCGGCTTCCTCGGCGCGCTTGCGCGCGGCAGGCGAGATTCTCCGGCGCTCGCCCGCCGTCGCGCCTGCCGCCGGCGCAACCGGCGGCGACGCCGCTTCGGCCGACGGCGCGCCGCCCGCACGCTCGCCGGGCGCGAGCAGCAACGCCATCGTCGTTCCCACCGCGATGGTCTCGCCGGGCCGCGTCAGCAGCTCATGCACCGTGCCTTCGTCCCAGGACTCGACTTCCACCGCGGCCTTGGACGTGTCGACGATCGCGAGCACGTCGCCCTTGCGTACCGGCTGGCCGGGCGCGACCCTCCATTCGAGCAGCTTCGCCTCGTCCATGTCCGCGCCCAGCGAGGGCAGCTTGAATTCGATCATGCCGATGTCCCCATCAGTTGCATCACGGCGCCGACGATCTGCGGCACCTGCGGCAGCGCGGCCTCTTCGAGATGCCTGGCGTAGGGGATGGGCACCTCCGCACTGCACACGCGTGCCACCGGCGCATCGAGATCGTAGAACGCATGTTCCATGATGCGGGCGGCGAGCTCCGCGGACAGGCTTCCGCTCTTCCAGCCCTCGTCGATCACCACGGCGCGGTGCGTCTTGCGCACCGAGGCGAGGAAGGTCTCCGCATCGAGCGGGCGCAGCACGCGCAGGTCGATGACCTCGGCGGAGATGCCCCGCGAGGCGAGTGCGTCGGCGGCCTCGAGCGCCTTCGGCAGCGATCCGCCCCAGGCGATCAGGCTGACGTCGCCGCCTGCCCGCCTGACGCTGGCGTGCTCGATGTCCTCGCGCGGCGCCGCGGGCAGCTCGCCTTTCGTGTTGTAGAGCTGCGCGTGCTCGAAGAGAACGACCGGGTCGGGGTCCTCGATCGCCGGCCACAGCATGCCGCGTGCATCCTCGACGGTGGCCGGGGCGAGGACCCGGATGCCGGGAACGTGGGCGTACCAGCCCTCGAGGCTGTGCGAGTGCTGGGCGGCGAGCTGGCGACCCGCGCCGGTGGCCATGCGGATGACCAGCGGCACGCCGAACTGGCCGCCCGACATGTGCCGCAGCGTCGCTGCGGTATTGACGATCTGGTCGAGCGCCAGCAGGCTGAAATTCACGGTCATGACCTCGACGATCGGACGCATGCCCCCGAGCGCGGCGCCGATGCCCGCGCCGACGAAGGCCAGTTCCGACAGCGGCGTGTCGCGCACGCGCTCGGGGCCGAACTGCTCCAGCAGTCCCTTGCTGACGGCATAGGTGCCGCCATAGCGACCGACATCCTCGCCCATCAGGAACACGCGCGGATCGCGCTCCAGCGCTTCGCGGATCGCCTCGCGCATCGCGTCGCGGTAGCTGATTTCGCGCATCGCGTTCATCGTCTCGCGCACACGTCGAGCAGCAGGTCCGCGACCGGCTCCGGGGTGCCGGCCTCCGCGAACTCGACCGCCCGGCGCACTTCCTCCATCGCCTGCCGGTCGATTTCGGCGAACTGCTCCTCGGTCAGCATCCCCTGGGCCTTGAGCCGCGCCGAGAACGTGTGGATCGGGCCGCGCGCCTTCCACCGCTGCACCTCGGCCTTGTCGCGGTACAGCTCGGGATCGAACATCGAGTGCGCCCGGAAGCGGTAGGTCTGGAACTCGACGAACACCGGGCCGGCGCCCTCGCGCACCTTCGCCACGGCGCGTTTCGCGGCCTCGTGTGCGGCCACCACGTCCATTCCGTCGGCGCGCATCGCAGGCATGCCGAAAGCGGCCGCCTTCACGCACAGATCGGTCTGCGACTCGGAACGCGCGAGCGCCGTTCCCATCGCATACAGGTTGTTCTCGCAGAAAAACGCCACCGGAAGCTTCCACAGCGCGGCGAGGTTCATCGACTCGTGGAACGCGCCTTCGGCGATCGCGCCCTCGCCGAAGAAACATGCGGTGACGCGCCCTTCGCCGAGCATCCTGCTCGCGAGCGCGAGACCCACCGCCAGCGGCAGCCCGGCGCCGACGATCGCATGGCCGCCGAAGAAGCGGGTGCTCGCATCGAACAGGTGCATCGAGCCGCCGCGCCCGCGCGAGCAGCCCTCGCGCCTGCCGTACATCTCGGCCAGGATCGCATTCATCGACACGCCGCGCAGCAGCGCATGGCCGTGCTCGCGGTAGGTCGCGACGACGCTATCCTCGGGCGCGAGCGCGCGCATCGCGCCGGCGGCCACCGCCTCCTCGCCGATGTACAGGTGCAGGAAGCCGCGGATCTTCATCTCGCCGTAAAGCTGTGCGCAGCGCTCCTCGAGACGACGGATGCGCAGCATGTCGGCGAGCAGCCCGAGCGCGAACTCGCGCGCATAGGGCACCGGTCCCGAGGGCGGCGCGGCGATCATGGCACCGCCTGCTCGAGGGTCGAGGTGTCGCCCTCGGGCAGTCCCAGTTCGCGCGCCTTCAGCAGCCGGCGCATGATCTTGCCGCTGCGCGTGCGCGGCAGGTTCGCGACGAACGCGATCTCCTTGGGGGCGACGGCGGCGCCGAGCCGCTTGCGGGCGTGCCCGAGCAGTTCCAGCCGCAGCGCGTCGCCCGCCTCGTAGCCGGGTTTCAGCGACACGAAGGCCTTGACGAGCTCGCCGGCCGTCTCATCGGGCTTGCCGATCACGCCGGCTTCGGCCACCGCAGGGTGCTCCATCAGCGCGCTCTCCACCTCGAAGGGTCCGATCAGGTGACCGGCGGACTTGATGACGTCGTCGGCGCGACCGACGAACCAGAAGTAGCCGTCGGCATCGCGCCGGGCGAGGTCGCCGGTCAGGTAGTACGGCCCGGAGAAACACTTGCGATAGCGCGCCTCGTCGCCGAGGTAGCCGCGGAACATCGACGGCCATCCACTGGCGAGCGCGAGCTCCCCTTCCGTGTCGGGCGCGTCGATGCGCTCGACTTCGCCGTCGCGGCGCCGCACGATGAAGGCATCGACGCCGGGCAGCGGCTTGCCCATCGAACCCGGCTTGATCGGCAGCGCCGGCGTGTTGGCGATCATGATGCCTCCGGTTTCGGTCTGCCACCAGTT
Source organism: Rhodocyclales bacterium (assembly GCA_037440385.1). Lineage (GTDB taxonomy): Bacteria > Pseudomonadota > Gammaproteobacteria > Burkholderiales > Rhodocyclaceae > CG2-30-68-42. The sequence continues at coordinate 3,177 of JBBIUI010000049.1, forward strand.
GTCGTGGATCGGCAGCCCCAGCACCTCGAGCCCCCACCACACCGCCTCGGGGTTGAGCGGCTCGCCCACGCTGGCGACGAAGCGCAGGTCGGGGAAGCGGTAGCGGGCGCGCAGTTCGGCGCCGGCCTTCATCAGCATGCGCACGGCGGTGGGCGCCGTGTACCACACGCTGACATGCTGCTGCTCGAGGATGCGGTACCAGCGCTCGGCGTCGAAGTCGGCCTCGTCGATGATGCTGGTCACCCCATGCACGAGCGGCGCGATGATGCCGTAGGAGGTGCCGGTCACCCAGCCCGGATCGGCCGTGCACCAGAAGATGTCCTCGGGATGGAGGTCGAGCGCATACAGCCCGGTCACGTAGTGCATGAGCACCGCGCCATGCCCATGCACGGCTCCCTTGGGCGTGCCGGTGGTGCCGCTGGTGAAATGCACGAGCGCGGGATCCTCCGCGCGCGTCGGCACGATCGCGAATTCGTCGCCCGCTTCGTCCATCAGGCCGCGCAGGTCGAGCGTGTCCGGAAGATCCGCCGGCCCGCCGCCCTCGGCAACCAGCAGCACATGGCGCAGGCCGGGAAGCTGCCCGCGCAATGCCCGGACCTTGCGCCGGTACAGCGATTCGGTCGTCACGAGCACCGACCCCTGGCCGAGCCGCAGGCGCGTCGCGATCGGCTCCGGTCCGAACGCGGAGAACAGCGGCGAGACCACGGTGCCGTTCTTCAGGCTGCCCAGCACGGCGACGACCAGCTCGGGAATCCTTCCGGCCAGCACGAACAGGTGCTCGCCCTTGCGCACGCCCAGCCGCCGCAGCACGTTCGCGAAACGGTTGGTGAGCCGGGACAGTTGCGCGAAACTCAGCTCCCGCGAGGAATCGTCGCTTCGCACGAAGCGCAACGCGATGCGATCGGCCAGCGCGCCGCGCGCGTGACGCTCGACCGCTTCGAAGGCGATGTTCAGCCCGCCGCCCGGAAGTCCCGCGAGCCGGGCGCGCGCATCTTCCCAGCGGAACGCCGCCCGGCCCGCCTCGAAATCGGCGAGATTCGGCGCAACGCGCAGCGCCGATGCGCTCTTGCGGAGGATGCCTGCTCTCACGGCCGGGCCCGGCCGGACGCTCGATGTCCGGCGGGGACGATGTCATTATCGGATCCGCGCGCCCCGCTTCTTTGATCGAACGCAAAATCCGTCCGAAAAGTCGCGGGCAGGCAACGCCCGCGGGCACACGCACCGGGTCGATTCCAGGCGAGGTTCGGGTCCGAGCGCCCGCTGTCGCGCACAGCGCGGCGGCGAGCGGCCGCGGCGTTCCGGCCGATCGGGATTCCCGCAGGTCCGGCCGGGTTGCGCCGTCACGGCCCGCGGTCAGGATGCCCGATGCGATTTCCGGGTTCAGCTCACGCGGAAATTCTTGAACTGCCACGGGTCGGTGGCATCGACGTCTTCCGGGAACAGGCGGCCGCGCCCGGCAAGCGGCGTCCAGTCGCTGTAGACCCCCCCCAGCGTCCCGAGGTAGGGCCGGGCGATCTCGAGGACGAACGCGTGATCGATCTCTTCGGGCTCGACGACGCCTCGTCGCGGGTTGCGTAGCGCCCAGACGATCCCGGCCATCAGCGGCGCGGTGACCTGCAGGCTGGTCGCACTGTTGTGCGCGGCGAGCCTGCGCGCCTCTTCGACGGTCAGGCGCGAGCCGTACCAGTACGCTCCCCGCGCGTGGCCCATCAGCAGCACGCCGAGCTCGTCCATTCCGGACACGAGCTCGTCCTTGACGACGCGTTTCTTCTCCGGCGCCGCCCAGTTGCGCTCGGCCAGCTCGCGAACCGACAGCACCGTGTCGTCGCACGGATGGTAGGCGTAGAGCACGGTCGGCCGGTAATCGGGCCGCCCGGATTCGCCCAGCGTCAGGTAATCGGCGATCGAGATCGACTCGCTGTGCGTGATCAGCAAGCCATGCTGCGGGCCGGCCAGCGGCGTCCAGGTGCGCACGAGCGTGCTCCCGCCGGGCCGATCGAGATAGATCGCAGCGGCGCTGCCCGATTCGTGCCGGTGCCCGTCCGCGGGGAAGTGCCGCTCGTGGCTGCCCCAGCCCAGTTCCGCCGGCTGGCAGGACTCGCCGACGAACCCATCGACCGACCAGGTATTGACGAATTCGCCAGGCGCCTTGCGCGGCCGCGCGATCTGCGTGTCGCGTTCGGCGACGTGGATCACCTTGACGCCGAGCCGGTGCGCGAGCCGCGCCCAGTCCTCCCGCGTGGCCGGAGCGTCGAGGCTCGATCCGGTATCGGCCGCGAGGTCGAGCAGGGCCTGCTTGAGCAGATGCGACACGAGGCCGGGGTTGGCGCCGTGGGTGAGGATGGCCGTCGGTGCGTCGCCGGCGCAATCGCGCCGAAGCGCGAGCGCCTCCTCGCGCAGCGCATGGTTGGTGCGCTGCCGCGCTCTCACGCTCGCATCGGTGTAGCCGCCCGCCCAGGGCTCCGTGCAGGTGTCGATGTACAGCGCGCCGCGCTGCCGGCACAGCGCGATCAGCGCCGCGCTCGATACGTCGGTGGAAACGTTGATCAGGAAATCGCCCGGCGCGAGCCGGGGTTCGAGCAGCTCGCGATGGTTCGCCGCCGTCAGCGGCGTGTCGAGGAATTCAACCCCATATTCGGCCGCCAGCGCGCGGCCATTCTCGTCGCCCGTGACGATGACGACCTGCGCGGGCTTCACGTCGATATGCCGAAACAACAGCGGCAGCACGCCCTGGCCGATCGAGCCGAAGCCGACCATCACCATCCTGCCGCCGAAGGACTGGTATCTGGGGAACCTTCTCATTGCCTGTCATACACGGTTCGATTTCGAACGAGATGGCCGAAGGATAAGCGAAGCGGCAGCGGGTGTGCAATCACACGATCCCACGATCCCGCGCACCCACGGGCGGCGCCGATCAGCGCCGGTCGAGTCCGACGTCATGCCAGGACACCGGGTCCTCGCGCGGTTCGATGTGGGTCATCACGTTGGAACGGGGCAGCGCCGCGCGCACATCGGCCTCGATGCGCTCGCAGATCTCGTGCGCCTTCGCCACGCTCCACGCGCCCGGCACGAGCACGTGCATCGACACGAAGGCCCGCCGGCCTGCGAGCCTCGTGCGCAGCGCATGAAACGCGATGCCCTGGGCATGGTAGCTCCGAAGCACCGCGGCCAGCGCGCGCTGGCCTTCCTGCGGCAATCCGACGTCCATCAGGCCCGCGCCCGAGCGGCGCAGCAGATCGAGCCCCGTCCATACGATGTTCGCCGCGACCACCAGCGCGATCGCCGGATCGAGCCGGTTCCAGCCGCTCACGGTCACCGCGCCGAGAGCGACCAGCACTCCCGCAGACGTCCATACATCCGTCATCAGATGCCGGGCGTCGGCTTCGAGCGTGATCGAGCCATGCAGCCGTCCGGCGGCGAGCAGGGTGCGCGCAACCGCGAAGTTGATCGCCGATGCCGCGACGGACACGGCGAGGCCGGCGCCGAAGCGCTCGATCGGCTGCGGATGGAAGAACCGGTCGATCGCGGCCGCCGCGATGGCTGCCGCGGCCACCAGGATCAGCACCCCCTCGAACGCGCTGGCGAAGTATTCCGCCTTGGAGTGGCCGAATGGGTGCTCCTCGTCGGCCGGGCGCTCCGCGATCGCGAGCATCGCCAGCGCCATGATCGCCGCGGCGAGATTGACCGCCGACTCGAGCGCATCGGACAGCATGCCCACCGATCCGGTCAGCCACCACGCGAGCGTCTTCAGCGCGATCGTCGCAATCGCCGCCGCGATCGACAGCCAGGCGTATCGTTGCAGCGAATCCGCGCTCATGCCCAATGACCCGATCGAACCGTAGCGGCACGCAGGACGACATCCGGCTGCACGGCTCGTCTCGCCCCACTCGGGCCAGGCCGCCCCGTCGCCTCTCGTTGCGTGCTCCGTGCCTGCGCGTTGAAAAAACGTTACCGGATCCGTGGAACCGGGTCCCCGCCCCCGCAGCGGAATCTGCGCGATCATAATCATTGCATCCCGCAAACGGTAGTGGCGCGCCGCGCCGGATCCGGCCGGGGCATCGAAAAAGTCCGCAGCCATGTTCCTCGCAACCCGCCTTCCTGCCGGGGGCCGCCCCTGATGGCGGTCTTCACGCCCGTGCGGACCGCCGAGCTCGCCGCCTTCCTCGGCCGCTACGCGATCGGTACGCCGCTCGCGCTGGAAGGGATCGCGACCGGTATCGAGAACACCAACTACTTCCTCACGACGACGCACGGCCGCTACGTGCTGACGCTGTTCGAGAGGCTCGGCCGGCGCGAACTGGCGTTCTACGTCGGCCTGATGGCGCACCTCTCGCGACGTGCCATTCCGTGCCCCGCGCCGGTCGCGCGGCGCGATGGCGGGTACCTCGGAACGCTGCATGGCAAACCGGCGCTGATCGTCAGCCGGTTATCCGGAGCCGCGCTGGAGGCGCCGGCAGTGGAGCACTGCGCGGCGCTCGGCAGCCTGCTCGCCGATCTGCATACGGCCGGCTCGTCCTACCCCGCAAGGCTCGACAATCCGCGCGGGCCGCGCTGGTGGCGCGAAGCCGCCGCGAGCGTGATGCCGTTTCTCGGCGCGCGCCAGCGGGCACGGATCGAGTCCGAGCTGCGTTTTCAATCGGCGTCTCGCGCGATGGCGGTCGCGCGCGGCGCGATCCACGCGGACCTGTTCCGCGACAACGTGCTGTTCGATGACGGAAGCATCAGCGGTGTAATCGATTTCTACTTCGCCGGAAACGACGTGCTGCTGTTCGATCTGGCCGTGTGCGCGAACGACTGGTGCCTCGCCGGCGATCTCGGACTCGATCCCGCGAAAACCCGCGCGCTGCTTCGCGCCTACGACGCGAAGCGACCGCTGGGCGAGCCGGAGCACGCCGCGTGGCCCGTGCTGCTGCGTGCGGCGGCGCTGCGTTTCTGGCTCTCGCGCCTGTGCGACCTGCACCTTCCGCGCGCGGCCGAGCTGGTGCGCGTGAAGGATCCGGACCACTTCGGCGACCTGCTGCGCGCGCGCATCGCAGCCGGGGCGGATCTGCCGTGGCTGTCATGACGGTACACCGGGAATTCGGAAAGCCGGTGCCCGATCGCGGTCGTTTTCGCCAGTGGATCCATCCGGGGAAACCGGCGAATCCGGCCCGTTCCATGACGCGTTCGTGCACCGGCGTAGGGTTGACACACCGGGCCGGCCCGCCGCCCGACGGCTCGCGGTAACATTCCTTCACCACAGCGGACAACCCCGCGGCGAAGCGGTTTGCGAGCCATGCCTTCCTCGAACCGGCAACACTGGAACCCCGAACGGTACGCGGCGAACGCCCGTTTCGTCTCCGATCTCGGCCTGCCGGTCGTCGAGCTGCTCGCGCCGCGACCGGGCGAACGCATCCTCGATCTGGGCTGCGGTGACGGCGCGCTGAGCGTCGCGCTGATCGAGCGCGGCTGCGAAGTGCTCGGTGTCGATTCGAGTCCGGAGATGGTCGCCGCGGCAAGGCGCCGCGGGGTGCGGGCGGAAGTGATGGACGGGCAGTCGTTACGCTTCGACGAGCGATTCGATGCCGTGTTCTCCAATGCCGCCCTGCACTGGATGACCCGGCCCGCGCTCGTGCTTGACGGGGTGTGGGGAGCCCTGCGGCCCGGCGGGCGCTTCGCCGGCGAGTTCGGCGGGCAGGGAAACGTGCGCACCATCGTCGCCGCCATCGAGGCCGCGCTGTCCGCGAGGGGGCTCGCCGTGGCGAGCCCCTGGTTCTTTCCGGACGAAGCGCAATTCCGGGAGCTGCTCGAGGCCAGCCGGTTCACCGTCACCAGCCTCGCGCTGTTTGCGCGCCCGACCCGGTTGCCGGGCGACGTGCGCGGCTGGCTCGAGACCTTCGCCCAGCCCTACACCTGCACGCTGCCGGCGGCCGACAGGGCGAGCTTCGTCGCCGAACTCGTCGAGACCTTGCGCCCGGCGCTGTGTGATGCGCAGGGCCTGTGGACCGCAGACTATGTCCGCCTGAGGTTCTCTGCGACGAAGTCGTGCGGCACGAGGAGTGACCCGTGAAAGGATGCGGGATCGGCGCTGCGGCAAGTCGTTGCGCAACGGCCCTCGACCGGGCGAGCGATCCTCGCCGCATGACGCGATGACGCGCGAGCCGTTCCGGTTCGCCCCGTATCCGAACCTGTGGCGCCGGCACGGGCGGCCGCAGACCGGGGCCTCGCCATCCGCAGCGCCTTTTCCGACGAGAGCACCCAGCGCAGATACGGGGAGGTGGAAGGCTTCGCACGCGTGGCGTGCGGCGCAACCCATCCCCGGCGCACCGGCGAGCTCGGCATCGTGACGCCCGGGAGGAAGAGCGTCGGCAAGGGCAGGGAGCGCATCGAAGTGTATGCCGCGCCGGCCGGCCCTGCTGCCTGACGGGCCGTCGGCACACTCGCCGTCCTCGGGCGCAGGCCGGCGGCGGGACGATCGATGCAAGTCTGGCCGCCGCTCAGGATCCCTTCGCGGGCCGCTCGGCCGCTGCGCGCCGGCGTGGCGGCCACGCGTAGTCGATCGTCAGCGGAGCGTGGTCGCTGAAGCGGCGCGCCGTGTAGATTTCGGCACGGCGCGCGGTGCCTGCCAGACCGGCGGTGGCGATCTGGTAATCGATGCGCCAGCCGACGTTCCTGGCCCATGCCTGGCCGCGGTTGGACCACCAGGTGTATTGCCCCGGCCGCCCGTCGAGGCGCCGGAACACATCGACCCAGCCGAGTTCGTCGAACGCGCGGCCGATCCACGCGCGCTCCTCGGGCAGGAAACCCGAATTTTTCTGGTTCGCGCGCCAGTTCTTCAGGTCGATCTCGCGATGCGCGATGTTCCAGTCGCCGCACAGCAGGTGCTCGCGTCCGTCGCGCGCCATTTCGGCCAGGCGCGGCGCGAACGAGGCCATGAAGCGGAACTTGGCCTGCTGGCGCTGCGCAGAGCTCGATCCCGACGGCAGGTACAGCGACACCACCGACAGCCGCCCGAAGTCGGCGCGCAGGAAGCGGCCCTCGCGGTCGAACTCCGGGACGCCGATACCCTCGACGACCCGCGCGGGGCTGCGCCGCGAATAGATCGCCACGCCGCTGTAGCCCTTCTTTTCGGCGAAGTGGAAGCAGCCGGTGTATCCGTGCGGCGCGAGCATGGGCTGCGCGAGGTCCGCCGCCTGCGCCTTCAATTCCTGCACGCAGACGATGTCGGCGCGGCTCGCCGCGAGCCAATCGAGGAACCCCTTGGCAGACGCCGAGCGGATGCCGTTGAGGTTCAGGGTGACTACGCGTAACATCGATCGGAGCTCCACCCCTCGAACGAAAACGCGCAAAGCGATGGATTGTAGCCGGGACTTCATCGACTTCGCCGTCCGGCGCGGCGTGCTGCGCTTCGGCGAATTCAGGACCAAGGCGGGACGGATCTCCCCGTATTTCTTCGATGCCGGCCTGTTCGACGACGGCGCTTCTCTCGGCCGGCTCTCGGAGTTCTATGCACGGACGATCTTCGCATCGGGCATCGCGTTCGACATGCTGTTCGGGCCGGCCTACAAGGGCATCGCGCTCGCGGCCGCAACCGCGATCGCGCTGGCCGCGCGCGGGCGCAACGTGCCGTTGTGCTTCAACCGCAAGGAAGTGAAGGATCACGGCGAGCGCGGCGCGCTGATCGGGGCGAACCCGCGCGGGCGGGTGCTGATCATCGACGATGTGATCTCGGCGGGCACCTCCGTGCGCGAATCGGTCGAGCTGATCCGGCACGCGGGCGCGCAGCCGTGCGGAGTCGTCATCGCGCTCGATCGCATGGAACGCGGCCAGGGCGAGCGCTCCGCCGCCCAGGAAGTCCGGTCGCTGTTCGGCATTCCTGTGGCATCCGTCGCCGGTCTCACCGATCTGCTCGCCTATCTCGCGGAACGCCCAGAGTTCGCGTCGCAGCTCGAAGCGATCCGCGTCTATCGCGACCGCTATGGCATCGATGCGGCCTAGCAGCGCGCTGCTCGTCGCGATCGCGTGGCTCGGCGCGGCCCATGCCGAGAGCCCGGGACGCCAGACCTATTGCTGCACGGACGAACGCGGCCAGCGCATCTGCGGCGACATCCTGCCGTTCGCGTGCTACAACCGCGGCTACTCGATCATCAACGAGCGCGGCGTCACCGTGCGCCGGGTCGATCCACCGCTCACCGACGAGCAGCGTGCCCGGAAGCAGGCCGAGGACAAGCGCGCCGCCGAGCAACGGCACATCCGGCTCGAACAGGAGCGGCGCGACCGCGCGCTGCTCGATGCGTATGCGAGTGCGGATGAAATCGACGCGCTGCGCACCCGGGTGCTCCGGGACCTGCAGGCCGACATCGATCGCGAAACGGCGCAACGGGCCGAGGCCCTGCGGATGAAGAAGACGCTGGACCAGGAAATGGAGTTCTACCGCAAGAATCCGGCTCCGAAGGAGCTGGTGGATGCCGTCTCGGCGAACGCGGCGACGCTGCGCGCGCACGCGGCCGTCATCGAATCGAAGCGCAAGGAGATGGACGCGGTGCGCCTAAGATATGACGAGGACAAGCGCCGCTATCTCGAGCTCGACCGGCGCCGCCAGGACGCTGCCAGGACGCGCTAGCGGGGCGGCGCGCCGGTCGCGGACGGTCAGTGCTTCGTCGGCGTGCCGCGGCCGATGAAGGACACCGGAAATTCGGTCTGCGGCGCCGCCGCCCTGGCGGGGCCGCCGCGGTAATCGGGCATGCGCGGCGCCGCCATGCCCGATGCCTGCACCAGCTTCTGGATCAGCACCTGCACCGGGTCGGTGAACCAGTCCCGCTCGCAGCGCGTGGGCAGGAACTTCAGTTCGCGAACCTTGTCGGGGATCTCGGCGCTCGAGAATTTCTCGTTGGCCGCGTAGGCGCCCGAAAAGAACGGTCCGGCGACGAAGCGCAGCAGGTAGCCACCATGGCCGTCGTGGTCGAGCACGAAGACCCGCGCACCGGCGGCCGCTTCCTGATCGTCCTCGAATACCGGGATGACGGCGAAGGCCGCGGACTGGCTGGCGAGGACATGCGCGACGGCTTCGTCGAAGGACATGCGCGCCGGGCCGGCGCTCGACGGTTCGTCAGTCGTGTCGGGCATCGAGGGCGTCCCGCTGTGCGCGCGTCGGCATGGCCGCGAAAGTAACATCGCGCGCCGGCGCGTGGGAATACGCCAAAAGGGTTAGCTTCACGCGAAGCGAAGGATGGGCTGGTCGACCGCTAGGCTTTCGCCTTGCGCGGCAAGCACCTCGGCCACGGTGCAGTCCCGATCGGCCTTCAGGACGTTCTCCATCTTCATCGCTTCGATCACCGCCAGCCTGTCGCCGGCCTTGACCTGCTGGCCGGGCCTGACCGCGATGTCGGCGAGCAGGCCCGGCATCGGCGAGAGCAGCAGCTTCGACAGGTCGGGCCGCGGCTTGTCGGGCATCAGCGACAGCAGGTACGCGGCGCGCGCCGTCATCACCATCATGTCCGCCCGTACGCCGCGGTGCGACACGCGGTACTTGAGGCCGAGCCGCTCCACCTGGAGGCACACCGGCTCGCCGTCCCAGGTGCCACGGAACAGCACTTCGCCCAGCCGCCAGCGCGACTTCAGTTCGCGGGTCCGTCCCTCGTGGGTGACGGCGTAGCCATCGTCGATCGGAACGAGGCGGATCGCAAACTCCCGTGCGTCGATCAGCACGACCCAGTCGGCGCCGACCTTGCGTTCGTGGCCGGGCAACTGCCCGCTGGTGCGCACGGCGCGATCGATGTAGCGGCGGCGCGCAAACGCGGCCACCGAGGCGAGCAGCAGCGCGTCGGCGTGAACGAGGCTCGCCGAGCCGAAACCGGAGGGATACTCCGCGGCGATGAATCCCGTGTCGAAGTCGCCCGACCGAAAGCGCGGATGCTGCATCAGCGCCGCCTGGAACGGGAGGTTCGACGCGACCCCGCGAATGACGAACGAATCGAGCGCGTCGCGCATCCGCGCGATGGCCTGCTCGCGTGTCGCGCCGTGGGCGATCAGCTTGGCGATCATCGGGTCGTAGTACATCGAGATCTCGCCGCCCTCGAACACGCCCGCGTCGACCCGCAGCACGCCGTCGATTTCCTCCGGCGGGGCGTAGCGCGTGAGCCGTCCCGTCGAGGGCAGGAAGTTGCGCAGCGGATCCTCGGCATTGATGCGGCATTCGATCGCCCAGCCGTCGAGCGCGATGTCTTCTTGCGCGAAGGGAAGTTTTTCGCCTGCCGCGACGCGGATCATCAGCTCGACCAGGTCGAGCCCGGTGATCATCTCCGTGACCGGATGCTCGACCTGCAACCGGGTGTTCATCTCGAGGAAGTAGAAGCTGCGATCGCGGCCGACGACGAACTCCACGGTGCCCGCGCTCTGGTAGCCCACGGCCTTCGCCAGCGCCACGGCCTGGGCTCCCATCGCGCGGCGCATCGCCTCGTCGACGAAGGGCGAGGGCGCCTCCTCGAGCACCTTCTGGTGGCGGCGCTGGATCGAGCACTCGCGTTCCCACAGGTAAAGCACGTTGCCGTGCGCGTCGCCGATCACCTGGATCTCGATGTGGCGCGGCTGCTCGATGAATTTCTCGATGAACACGCGCTCGTCGCCGAACGCGTTGCGCGCCTCGTTGCGGCACGATTCCCAGAATTCGCGGCATTGCGCGTCGTCGCGCGCCACGCGCAGGCCCTTGCCGCCGCCGCCGGCCGAAGCCTTGATCATCACCGGATAGCCGATTTCCCGCGCGATGGCCACGGCGTGCGCGGCAGACCCGACCGCCTCGTTGTGGCCGGGGATCGTGCTGACGCCCGCCGAGATCGCCAGTTTCTTCGATGCGATCTTGTCGCCCATCGCCCGCATCGAGTGCGGCTTGGGGCCGATGAAGACGATGCCCTCGCGCTCGATCGCCTCGCAGAATTCGGCGTTCTCCGACAGGAAGCCGTAGCCGGGGTGCACGGCCTGCGCGCCGGTCAGCTTGCAGGCCTCGAGGATGTTCTCGATGCGCAGGTAGCTCGCGCGCGATGCGGCCGGCCCGATCGGCACCGCCTCGTCGGCGGCATCGACGTGGCGCGCGAGCTTGTCGGCCTCGGAATACACGGCGACCGTCGCGATGCCCATCTTGCGCGCGCTGCGGATCACCCGGCAGGCGATCTCCGCGCGGTTGGCGATCAGGATCTTGTCGAACATGGAAGGGGAACCTTTCGCGATACGGACACGGGGGCTTCGAGACGACCCCGCACGCGCCCGTGCGGCGGGCTGCATGCGGGGTCGATGGCCGTCACAGCGGGATGTTGCCGTGCTTTCGCCACGGGTTGTCCAGCTTCTTTTCCCGCAGCATCGCCAGCGAGCGGCAGATGCGGGCACGCGTCTCGTGCGGCAGGATCACGTCGTCGATGAAACCGCGCGCGCCGGCCACGAACGGATTGGCGAACTTGGCCTTGTACTCCTGCGTGCGCTCGGCGATCCTCTCCGCGTCGCCGAGATCCTTGCGGAAGATGATCTCGACCGCCCCCTTCGGCCCCATCACGGCGATCTCGGCCGACGGCCAGGCGAAATTGACGTCGCCGCGCAGGTGTTTGGAGCTCATCACGTCATAGGCGCCGCCGTAGGCCTTGCGCGTGATGACCGTGACCTTGGGCACCGTGCACTCGGCATACGCGTACAGCAGCTTCGCGCCGTGGCGGATGATGCCGCCGTATTCCTGCGCGGTGCCGGGCAGGAAGCCGGGCACGTCGACGAAGGTGACCACGGGGATGTTGAACGCATCGCAGAAGCGCACGAAGCGCGCGCCCTTGATCGAGCTCCGGATGTCCAGGCAGCCGGCCAGCACCAGCGGCTGGTTGGCGACGATGCCGACGGTGGAGCCGCTCATGCGCCCGAAGCCGATGACGATGTTGCCGGCATAATGTGGCGCGAGCTCGAAGAAATCTCCCTCGTCGAGCACCTTGACGATCAGCTCCTTGATGTCGTACGGCTCGTTCGGATTGACCGGCACCAGCGTGTCGAGCGATCGGTCGATGCGCTCCGGCGGATCCCCGGTCGGCACCCGCGGCGGCTTCTCGCGGTTGTTGGACGGCAGGAAGCTCACGAGCCGGCGCAACATCATCAGCGCCTCGACATCGTTCTCGAAGGCCAGGTCGGCTACGCCCGACTTCGTGCTGTGCGTGAGCGCGCCGCCGAGCTCCTCGGCCGTGACCTCCTCGTGCGTGACGGTCTTCACGACGTCGGGGCCGGTGACGAACATGTAGGACGAATCCTTCACCATGAAGATGAAGTCGGTCATCGCCGGCGAATACACGGCGCCGCCGGCGCACGGCCCCATGATCATCGAGATCTGCGGCACGACGCCCGAGGCCATCACGTTGCGCTGGAACACATCGGCATAGCCGCCGAGCGACGCGACGCCCTCCTGGATGCGCGCTCCGCCCGAGTCGTTGAGCCCGATCACCGGTGCGCCGGCCTTCATCGCATGATCCATGATCTTGCAGATCTTCTCCGCGTGGGCCTCCGACAGTGCACCGCCGAACACCGTGAAATCCTGGCTGAACACGAATACGAGCCGTCCGTTGATCGTGCCGTAGCCGGTGACCACGCCGTCGCCCGGAATGCGGTTGCCTTCCATGCCGAAGTCGGTGCAGCGGTGCTCGACGAACATGTCCCATTCCTCGAAGGACTCCGGGTCGAGCAGGATTTCGAGGCGCTCGCGCGCGGTGAGCTTGCCCTTGGCATGTTGCGCGTCGATGCGCGCCGCCCCGCCGCCCAGCCGGGCGGCAGCGCGTTTCTCGTCCAGTCTGCGGATGATGTCGTGCATGGGATTTCGCGCTCCGTCAGTGGTGAAGGTCGAAGGGCGGCGATGCCGTCACCGCCTTCACGCCTCGCCGGCTTCCAAGTATCCCAGCAATCGGTGCGCCGCCGCGCCCGGCGTGATGCTGCCGGAGGCCACCTCGCGGCTCACCGCTGCCAGCTGCTGCTTCACCGCGCGATGATGCAGGAAGCGGCTGCGCAGTTCGGCATCGATCAGGCTCCACATCCAGTCGACGGCCTGGTGCGTGCGGCGCCGTTCCAGCTCGCCGGACCCGGTCATCGCGACGCGGTGCCGTTCGATCGCGTCCCAGCATGCGTCGATGCCCCGGCCGTGCGCCGCACTCACCGTGAGCACCTGCGGCCGCCGGTTCGGCGAGGGCCCCCGCAGCAGCGACAGCGCGCCTGCGAACTGGCGCCTCGCGGATTCGGCCGCGAGCGGATCGAGGTCGGCCTTGTTGATGACGACCACATCCGAGCGTTCGACGATCCCCTTCTTCATCGCCTGCAGGTCGTCGCCGGCGTTGGGCAACTGCACGAGCACGAAGACATCGACCATCCCCGCCACCGTCGTCTCCGACTGGCCGACGCCCACCGTCTCGACGAGGATCACGTCGAAGCCCGCGGCCTCGCACGCGAGCATCGCCTCGCGCGTCTTTTCCGCCACGCCGCCCAGCGAGCCGCCGGAAGGCGAGGGACGGATGAAGGCCTCCGGCCGCGTCGACAGCTTCTCCATGCGCGTCTTGTCGCCGAGGATGGAGCCGCCGGACAGCGTGCTCGAAGGATCGACCGCCAGCACCGCCACCCGATGCCCGCGCCCGATCAGGTGCAGCCCGAGCGCCTCGATGAAGGTCGACTTGCCCGAACCCGGCGAGCCGGAGATGCCGACGCGGACGGCTTTGCCGGTATGCGGCAGCAGCGCGCCCAGTACCTGTTGCGCCCGCGCCTGGTGGTCGCGTCGCGTCGACTCGATGAGCGTGATCGCCTTGGCCAGCGCGCGTTTGTTTCCCGCCAGGACGCCTTCGATCAGTGCGCGGTCGGCCGATTGCACGCGTTCGGGATGGGCAGTCATGGGACTCGTGGCATGGAGTCGTCTGCAATCCGGCCGGTCATCGACCCGATCCGGCGATCATCGGAGTCGAGTTCCGCGCTCGAGCGGACCGCTGCCGTTCCGCAGGGCTCCCCGGCGATCCGATCCCGGCCTTGCCGTAATTGCTTCGAACGACAGGCAAGCGCGGAAAACGGATTGAACCCCGATTGTCCATTGGAACGCGAGCGGATTGGGCAGCCGAGGGCGAGCAGGGCTGCGGTTGCGCGACGAGCCGATAACCGTGTCTATCGGCGAGGAGCGCGGGCGCAAAGATGCCGCCCGCAGGCCCCAAGCCGCCGCGTAGGGCAAATGCGGTAGGGGTAACTGCCCTCAAACAGCCTCTGCCCGGTCTAATGGACAATCTGGGTTCAACGAGGCGTACGCGTGTGAACCGTCCGGGCCTCGCGAGCAGCGCGAAGCA
>JBBIUI010000050.1:0-17384 GCA_037440385.1 Rhodocyclales bacterium
CGGCCGAGCGGCGCTGAGCGCGCGCCGCGCTGCCTGCGGTCCGCTCAGCTCGGGACCTGCGCCCGCTTGCTGCGCGCGGGGCGATCCTGGATCGTATCGTGGTTCAGGTCGTGCTGCCGGTCGTGCTTCTGCTTGAAGATTCGCCGGCTCTGCACGTCCTGCCGGTGCTGCAGGCGGGCGCGCTCTTTCGCCGTCACCACGCCGTCGGCTTTCGCCTTGTCCTCCATCCGCTGGACCTGGTCCTGCCCCTTCTGGAGCTGCGCGGCTTCGCGACCGGTCAATGCGCCCGAGGCGACGCCCTGATCGATGCGCCGTTGCTGGTTCGCCTGGCGGGCGTCGACGCCCGGCGTGGCCGTGCCTTGCGCCAGCACCGGCAGCGCACCGGCGAGGCTCAGACAGAGGATGGAAAGTTTCGCTCTCATGATGCGCTTCCTTTCGTCGACATGGGACGACCCCACGGTGCAGTTTACGGCGCGCGGGCGGCGATGCGTACGCCGGAATGTAAGCGTTTGTAAGGCGACGGCGCTATCCCGCCGGCGCATCCGCGTCCGCTTCCGGCTCCAGCCGGTCGGTGAACACGGCATCGACCCCGGCGCCGACGAGCCGCCGGCACACGACCGGGTCATCGACCGTGTAGCAGGCGAGCCACAGCCCCGCCCGATGCACGGTCGAGACGTCGCCCGGCCCGAGCCGGGTCGCGTCGGCGTGGATCGACACGCACCCCAGCCGCGCCGCCTGCTCGCGCCAGCCCTGCGCGAGGCTGCCGACCAGCAGCGCACGAGGCAGTTGCGGCGCCGACTCGCGCGCGGCGGCGAGCGCCTCGACCGAAAACGAGGACAGCAGCGGCGGTTCGCCGCGCCAGTGCAGCGCGACCGCTCGCGCGACCGCCTCTGCGGTACGTCCGTCGTGGCCCCGTGCGGGCTTGATCTCGATGTTCGCCCACAGCCCGAGTTCGAGACACAGTCGGATCGCATCGTCGAGTGAGGGCACCGGTTCGCCCGCGAACGCGGCGCCGAACCGGCCGCCGGCATCGAGCCGGCGCACGTCGCGATCCCGGGCATCGGCCAGCCGTCCATGCCCGTCCGTCGTTCG
Source organism: Rhodocyclales bacterium (assembly GCA_037440385.1). Taxonomy (GTDB): domain Bacteria; phylum Pseudomonadota; class Gammaproteobacteria; order Burkholderiales; family Rhodocyclaceae; genus CG2-30-68-42. Next base: position 1,093 of record JBBIUI010000050.1, read on the forward strand.
CTCCAGCGTCTCGTCGTGCATCAGGAAGGCCGTGCCGTCCGCGGACAGCATCACGTCGAACTCGGCCGCACGGAATCGATGGCGCGCGGCGATGCGCAACCCGGCCAGCGTGTTCTCGGGCGCGGCCGAGCCGCCGCAGCGGTGCGCGATCAGGCGCGGATAGGGCCAGACGGTCACCGCCGGGCGCCGCCCTGGAGTGCGGCATTGCCGCGCAGCACCGCGGCATCGAGCGCCGCCTTGGCCGGTTTCCCGTCCCAGACGGCGGACAATTCCTCGCCGACGATGGCGCGCATGGCTCGGTAGGCGGTTGCGTCGCGCAGCCGCGCACCGGCCAGCCGGTTCCGCTCGCCGAGCCGAAACGCCAGCAGCGCGGCGGGCGGCTTGCCGAGCCCCGCGACTTCGCTCAGCCCGGCGGCATCGCTCATCGGCAGGAAACCGGTGTCCGCGACCCAGCGTTTCTGGATCTCCGGCTCGAGCAGGAACGCGATGAAGCTCGCGGTCACCCGATCTTGCGCGCGCTTGTGGCCCGCGAGCACCCACAGCGAGCCGCCGCCCGGTACGGCGCTCGCCGGCGTGGCACCATAGACATCGTCATGGTAGGGAAGCTGCGCGACACCGAATGCGAAGGGCGCCTCGTTGCGGAACCGCGGGTACGCATCCGACCCGCTGGTGAGCAAGGCGCATTGTCCGGAAACGAACCGCTCGTCGGCCTGGTCGGCGTCACCGAAATGCCGGAAATAGCCGCTGCGCGCCCAGCTCGACAACACCGCGACATGCTTGACGTTGCCCAGCCCGTTGAAGGCCAGCCGCAGCGCCCCGGCACCCGTCGCGAAGAACGGCTCGCGGTTCTGTGCGGAGTTGTTCTCCAGATGCACCCAGACCGGCCAGGAGGACGTGTAGGGACACGTGTTTCCGCCGTCATGCAGCGTTCCCGCCAGTTCCTGCAAGGCCAACCACGTCGTCTGCGCGCCGGGCGGCTGCGCGCCCGCGCGCTCGAGGGTGTCGCGATTGAAATACAGCACCGGAAGGAAGTAGGCGAGCGGCAGCGCGCGCAGCCGACCGCTGCCGTCGTCCGCGGCCTCGCGCAGCGCCGGAAAGATGCGTCTGGCATCGAACCTGCGGCCGTTCGCGCCCATGAACCGCTGCAGCGGGTCGATCCGGCGCGCACCGATCAGGCCGACGTCGTCGTCGTCGCGCAGCAGCACCAGATGCGGCGGCGCGCCGCGGGCCGGGCGCTCGCCGCTGTCCTTGCGCACGACGACATGGCCGGTCCCGGCTCGGCGATTGAACTGCTCGGCCAGAACCGCAAGCATGGCGGCGCGCCGGGAATCCAGATCGTGCACCAGCGTGATCTCCACCGTGGGCGCCGCGGCGGCGAAGCCGGCCCAGCAACCGCACGCGGCGATGAACATCCGGCGCATCATGGCATGACGGAGAGCGAAAAGCGGCTATATTACACGGCCCCGTTCAGCCACCGACCGCCATGCCCGGCCCGCTCGCAGACCTCCTCGTGCTCGATCTGTCCCGCGTGCTCGCGGGCCCGTGGTGCGCGCAGATGCTCGCGGATCTGGGCGCGCATGTCATCAAGATCGAGCGCCCCGGAACCGGCGACGACACGCGCGCCTGGGGTCCGCCGTATCTGAAGGATGCGGCGGGCGGCGACACGAAGGAATCCGCGTACTACCTGTGCGCCAATCGCGGCAAGCAGTCCCTGACGCTCGACCTCGCCCACCCGGAAGGACGCCGCATCGCGCGCGCGCTCGCTGCGCGAAGCGACGTGCTGATCGAGAACTACAAGGTCGGCGGGCTCGCGCGTCACGGCCTGGACTACGAAAGCGTCAAGGCGCTCAACCCGCGGCTGATCTACTGCTCGATCACCGGCTTCGGGCAGAGCGGCCCGCGCGCGGACCAGCCCGGCTACGACTTCGTCGTGCAGGCGCTGGGCGGGCTGATGAGCGTGACCGGCCTGCCCGACGGGGCGCCCGGCGGCGGTCCGATGAAGGTCGGCGTCGCCGTCACCGACCTGATGACGGGCATGTACGCGAGCGTCGCGATCCTCGCCGCGCTGGCGGCGCGCTCGCGCAGCGGAAAGGGGCAACACATCGACCTCGCGCTGCTCGATTGTACGGTGGCGATGCTGGCCAACCAGAACATGAACTATCTGACGAGCGGACATTCTCCGGGACGGCTCGGCAACGCGCATCCCAACATCGTCCCTTACCAGTCGTTTGCCAGTGCGGACGGCCACCTGATCGTGGCGGTGGGCAACGACGGCCAGTTCCGCCGGTACTGCGAAACGATCGGCGCCGCCGCGCTGGCCGACGATGCGCGCTTCGCGACCAACCGCGCGCGCGTGGCCAACCGCGCGCAGCTTATCGCGCTGCTCGAACCGGTCATGGCCTCGCGCACGACGCGCGAGTGGGTCGCGGCGCTCGCGGCCGCCGCAGTGCCCTGCGGCCCGATCAACCGGATCGAGGAGGTGTTCGCCGACTGCCAGGTCCTGCATCGTGGCATGAAGATCGAACTGGAGCATCCCGCAGCAGGCCGGGTGCCGCTGGTCGCCAATCCGATACGCATGTCGGACACGCCGGTCGGGGCAAGCGAGCCACCCCCGCTGCTCGGGCAGCACAGCGCACGGATCCTGCGCGAGATGCTCGGCCTGGGCGAGGACGAAATCGAGTCCTTGCGCCGCAGCGGCGTCCTCTGATCCGGCCATGCAACCCCTGGAGGTGCTGCGGCTCTACCGGCCGCACGACGAAACCCTGCCGGGCCTGCTGGCGAGCCGCTGCGAGACGGCCGCCGATCGGGAATTCCTGACCGATGGCAGCCGCTCGCTGAGCTGGGGCGAGGCGGCGCGGCACGTCGCGCGGCTCGCCGCCGGGCTCGCCGCCCGGGGCGTCGCACCGGGCATGCTCGTCGCCACCGTCACGCGCAATCGCATCGAGACCGTGCTGCTGCTGTTCGCGCTCGCGCGGCTTCGCGCGGTGCTGGTTCCCTTGAACCCGGAGCTGACCGTGTGCGAACTGGCCGGCCTGCTGCACCACGGGCAGCCGGTCGCGCTGTTCGCCTCGGCCGAAAACCTCGAGCACGCGATCCAGGCCTGCCGCGAAGCGAAGTCCCGGGCGAAGATCGCCTGCTTCGACGCCGCCCCGCGCGGCGACGACGTCATCGCCTTCGACGCCCTGCTCGGCGATGCACCGCTCGGCGAACCGGCGACGGGCGCCCGATCGGCACGCCCCGACGACACTTGCCTGCTGCTCTACACGTCGGGCACGACCGGCATGCCGAAGGGCGTGCTGCACAGCCAGCGCAATTTCGTGCTCGCGGGCGAGGGTTTCGTCGAGCGCATGCACCTGCAGCCGGACGATCGCCTGCTATGCGTGCTGCCGTTCTTCCACATCAACGCGCTGTTCTACTCGTGCGCCGGCGCCGCCGCGGCGGGAGCCGCGCTGATCGTCGCGCCGCGCTTCTCGGCATCCGGGTTCTGGCGCTTCGCGGCCGCCACCGCGGCGACCGAGGTCAACATCATCGCGGCGGTGGGCAACATCCTCGCGCGGCGGCCCCGCAGCGAGTTCGTGCCCCACGCCATCCGCAAGCTCTACGGCGCACCGATCAGCGCGACGCTCCACGACGTGCTGCGCGACGAATTCGGCATCCCGGTGCGGATCGAGGGCTATGGCATGACGGAAATCCCCGGCGCGATCAACCATCCCTGGGCGGGACCGCACAAGCCGGGCACGATGGGAGTGGCCGCGCGCCATCCGGATGCCTCGCGCGAGTTCGCGCAACTGCGCGTCGTCGACGAGGCCGGGCACGAGTGCGCCGCGGACGAACCGGGCGAGCTGTGGGTGCGCACACCGATCGTCATGCAGGGATATTTCCGCGACCCGCAGGCAACCGCGGCGGCCATTCACGAGGGCTGGTTCAGGACCGGCGACCTGGTTCGGCGCGACGCCGACGGTTATGTCACGTTCATCGCGCGCATGAAGGACATCATCCGCCGGCGCGGCGAAAACATCTCCGGCGCGCAGCTCGACGCGGTCCTCGGCGCCCACCCCGCGGTCGCGGAGGCGGCGGCGATCGCGGTACCCTCCGAGCTGGGCGAGGACGAGATCCTCGCGGCGATCGTGCTCAGGCCGCACGCGCGCCTGGCTGCCGAGGAGCTCGTCCGGTGGTGCGCGGACCGGCTCGCCGCCCACGAGCTGCCGCGCTACGTGGCGTTCGTCGATGCGCTCCCGCACACGCCGACCCACCGCATCGCCAAGCATCTGCTGAAGCGCGATCCGCAACTGCTTCACCACGCGGTCGATCTGGCTGCGCGGCATCCCGGCTGAACCGCGAGCCTCGACCCGAGCGGCGCCGCATAGATAGGGACCGCCATCGTTCAATCATGAATATCTCGGCGCGGGTATAATTCCGCGTGAAGCGAAGGGAGATTGCGCCATGCGCATAGGCTGTATCGGGGGAGGTCCGGCCGGGCTGTATCTCGCGATCCTGATGAAGAAGGCCGACCCGTCGAACGACGTGACCGTCTGGGAGCGCAACCGTCCGGACGATACGTTCGGCTGGGGCGTGGTGTTCTCCGACGCCACGATGTCGCACTTCGCGCAGGCCGATCCCGACAGCTACGAGGAGATCACCCGCCGGTTCCGGCACTGGGATGACATCGACATTCACTTCCAGGGCACCCGGATCACCTCGGGCGGCCACGGTTTCGCCGGGCTGAGCCGGCGGGCGCTGCTCGATATCCTGCAGCGGCGCGCGACGCGGCTCGGCGTCAAGCTGGAGTTCGAGACCAACGTGCTCGATCCGGCGCACCTTTCCGGGTTCGACCTGATCGTCGCCGCCGACGGGATCCATTCGCGCACGCGCGAGCGCTACGCCGACGTGTTCAAGCCGGAAATCGACGTGCGCAAGTGCCGCTACATCTGGTTCGGCACGCGGCGCAAGCTCGATGCCTTCACCTTCCTGTTCGAGCCCACCGACTGGGGCTGGTTTCAGGTGCATGCCTACCGGTTCGACGCCGAACTGAGCACCTTCATCGTCGAGACCCGCGAGGAGACCTGGCGCGCCGCGGGACTGGACCGGGCGAGCACCGCGGAGTCGATCGCCTTCTGCGAGAAGCTCTTCGCCAAGTGCCTTGGCGGCGAACCGCTGCTCGTCAATGCGACCCACGCGCGCGGTTCGGCCTGGCTCAACTTCCGGCGCGTGCTGTGCGAGAAGTGGTATCACGGCAACGTCGTGCTGATCGGCGACGCGGCGCACACGGCGCATTTCTCGATCGGCTCGGGCACCAAGCTGGCGATGGAAGATGCGATCGCGCTCGCCGCAACGCTCATGAGCGAGCCGACGATCGAGGCGGCGCTTGCCCGCTACCAGCAGGAACGCAGCCTGGAAGCGCTCAAGTTGCAGAATGCGGCCCGCAACCGCATGGAATGGTTCGAGAACGTCTCGCGCTACGTTCACCTGGAACCGCTGCAGTTCTCCTATTCGCTGCTGACCGGAAGCCAGCGCATCGGCCACGAGAACCTGCGCCAGCGCGACGCGGCCTACGTGCGCAGCGTCGAGACGTGGCTCGCCGAACGCACCGGAGCGCCCGCGCGCGCCACTGCGCCGATGTTCCTGCCGTTTCGGCTGCGCGGCATGCGGCTCGCGAACCGCGTCGTCGTCTCGCCGATGTCGATGTATTCGGCCGAGGACGGAACGCCGGGCGACTTCCACCTCGTTCATTACGGCGCGCGGGCACAGGGCGGGGCGGCGCTGGTGTTCACGGAGATGACCGACGTGTCGCGCGAAGGCCGCATCACGCCGGGCTGCGCCGGCCTGTACAAGGACGAGCACGTCGCGGCGTGGAAGCGCATCGTCGATTTCGTGCACACCCATACCCAGGCGCGCATCGCGCTTCAGCTCGGACATGCCGGACCGAAAGGTTCGACGCAGCTCGGCTGGCAGCGCATGGACGAGCCGCTCGATCGCGGCAACTGGCCGCTGATCGCCCCCTCGCCGGTCGCGTGGGGTCCGGCAAACCAGGTGCCGCGCGAGATGAACGCGGCGGACTTCGAGCGCGTGACCGCGCAGTTCGTCGCGGCGGCGCAGCGTGCGATCGAGTGCGGATTCGACCTGCTGGAGCTGCACTGCGCGCACGGCTACCTGCTGTCGGCGTTCATCAGTCCGCTGACCAACCGGCGCACCGACGATTATGGCGGCAGCCTCGCGAACCGCCTGCGCTACCCGCTGGAGGTGTTCCGGGCGGTGCGCGCCGCATGGCCGCAGGACCGGCCGATGTCGGTTCGCATCTCGGCGACCGACTGGGTGCCCGGCGGCATCGCGCCGGAGGATGCCGTCGTCATCGCAGCGGCGTTCCGCGACGCGGGCTGCGACCTGATCGACGTGTCGGCCGGCCAGACTTCCCGCGACGCGCATCCGGTCTACGGACGCATGTTCCAGACCCCGTTCTCGGACCGGATCCGCAACGAGACGGGCATCGCGACGATGGCGGTGGGCAACATCTACGAGGCCGATCAGGTCAACACCATCGTCGCGGCCGGTCGCGCGGACCTCGTCGCACTCGGCCGGCCGCATCTGGCCGACCCGTATTTCACGCTGCACGCGGCCGCGCAGCTTCGGTGCGCCGACCAGGGCTGGCCGCGGCAGTACCTGACGGCGAAGGATCAGCTCGAACGCAACCTGGTGCGTGCGGCGGCGCCGCCGGGTCCCGTCTAGCCGGCGCGCCGCAACGCGACGGACCATCGAGGAGATGACCGACATGACAGCGAAACGCGCGGCGAGCGCGCAGCACGATCACGAAACGAGGGTGACCGACGAACATCACGACGCGCTGCGCCTGTGGCTGCGCATGTTGAGCTGCACGAACCTGGTCGAGATGCAGATCCGCTCCCGGCTGCGGCTGAGGTTCGGCACCACGCTGCCGCGCTTCGATCTGATGTCGCAGCTCGAGCGCCATCCGGAAGGACTCAAGATGGGCGAGCTGGCCAAGCGCATGATGGTCACCGGAGGAAATGTCACGGGCATCACCGACCAGCTCGTGTCCGAAGGCCTGGTGGTGCGCGAAGACAGCCCGCGCGACCGGCGCGCCTACCTCGTCAAGCTCACGAACAAGGGCCGCGCGGTGTTCGGCGAGATGGCCCGCGTGCATGAGCGCTGGATCGTCGAGCTGTTTGCCGGGCTGTCCGATACGCACCGAAGCCAGCTCTACGAGCTGCTCGCCGAGCTCAAGGCGCATGTCGCCATGCTCGAGCCGGGGGAAGACAAGTGAGCGGCGCGCTCGCCGGCTATACCGCCCGGCACTTCCTGTGGCAGGCCGAGGGCGCCGTCGCGACGCTGACGCTCGACCGGCCCGAGCGCAAGAATCCGCTGACCTTCGAGTCCTATGCCGAGCTGCGCGACGTGTTCGGGGCGCTCCGGCAGGCGAGCGACATCCGCGCGGTCGTGCTGACGGGCGCAGGCGGAAACTTCTGTTCGGGCGGCGACGTGCACGAGATCATCGGTCCGCTGACCCGCATGCGCGCGCCCGAACTGCTGGCCTTCACGCGCATGACCGCAGACGTGGTGCGCGCGATGCGGGCCTGCCCGCAGCCGGTCATCGCCGCGCTCGACGGAGTGTGCGCCGGAGCCGGTGCGATCCTCGCGATGGCGAGCGACCTTCGCCTGGGCACCGCGGCATGCCGGACGGCCTTCCTGTTCACGCGGGTGGGCCTGAGCGGAGCCGACATGGGCGCATGCACGATGCTGCCCAGGCTGATCGGCCTGGGCCGCGCCGCGGAGCTGCTCTACACGGGCCGCAGCTTCACCGGAGAGGAAGGGCTGCACTGGGGATACTTCAATCGGCTGTGCGCGCCGCATTCCCTGCTCGGCGAGGCCCGGGCGCTCGCCGCCGAGCTCGCGGCCGGGCCCGTTTTCGCGCACGCGATGACCAAGCGCATGCTGCATCAGGAATGGGCCATGGGACTCGACGAGGCGATCGAACACGAGGCGCAGGCTCAGGCGCTGTGCATGCAGACCGAGGACTTCCGCCGGGCCTTCGAGGCCTTCGCGGCGAAACGCAAGCCGGAATTCCGGGGCGACTGAGCGGCACAGGCGATGGACCACACCGACTGGCCGTTCTTCGACGATGCCCATCGCGCGCTCGCGGTCGAGGCACGCCGCTGGGCCGCGGAAGCCCTCGCGGAGCACGGCGAGGCGGCCGACCTCGACGCGGCCTGCCGCGCGCGGGTGCGGCAACTGGGCGAGGCCGGCTGGCTGCGCTATTGCGTGCCGGGAGCCTTTGGCGGCGCGCTGCCGCAGTTCGATGCGCGCGCGCTGTGCCTGTTGCGGGAGACCTTCGCCTATCACGGCGCGCTGGCCGATTTCTGCTTCGCGATGCAGGGTCTGGGCAGCGGCGCGATCTCGCTGTTCGGCTCGCCGCAGCAGCAACGCCACTACCTGCCGCGGGTCGCGTCGGGAGAAGCGATCGCGGCCTTCGCGCTGTCCGAGCCGGACGCCGGATCGGACGTCGCATCGCTCGCGTGCGCGGCGCGGCGCACGTCGCAAGGCTGGGCGCTCGATGGCGTCAAGACCTGGATCTCCAACGGCGGGATCGCCGATTTCTACGTCGTGTTCGCGCGCACCGGCGAGGCGCCAGGCGCGGGAGGACTGTCCGCGTTCATCGTCGAGGCCGGCGCGCCCGGACTGACGATCGCCGAGCGCATCGAGGTGATCGCGCCCCACCCGCTCGCCCGGCTTCGTTTCGAGGATTGTCGCGCGAGCGCGGACGCGCTGATCGGCGCGCCGGGGGAAGGTTTCCGCATCGCGATGGCCACGCTCGACGTGTTCCGCACCTCGGTGGCCGCGGCCGCGCTGGGCTTCGCGCGCCGGGCGCTCGATGCCGCGATCGAGCATGCGAACGCGCGCCGCCTGTTCGGCCGCACGCTCGCGCAGTTCCAGATGACGCAGGAAAGGATCGCCGAGATGGCCACCTCGGTCGACGCCTCGGCCCTGCTCACCTATCGCGCGGCGTGGACGCGAGATCGCGGCGATCGCGTGACCGGTCCTGCGGCGATGGCCAAGCTGCACGCGACCGAGTCCGCGCAACGGGTCATCGATTCCGCGGTGCAGCTTTTCGGCGGTCTCGGCGTCACCCGCGGCAATGTCGCCGAGCGCCTGTATCGCGAGATTCGCGCGCTGCGGATCTACGAAGGCGCGAGCGAAGTACAGAAGCTCATCATCGCACGCGAACGGATGCGGCCCACCTGAGGGAACGACACCATGGCTCGTAGCGCACACGTGGATACCTTCGCCGCGGACAACCTGCCGCCGCGCGACCAGTGGCCGGAGCGGATCTTCGAGCTGCCCGAGCTCGCGTATCCGGAACGGCTGAACTGCGCCACCGAGCTGCTCGATCGCGCGATCGAGCACGGCTGGGGCGAGCACACGGCGATACGCTCGCCTCGCGGTGACCTGACCTACCGCGAACTGCTGGAGCTATCCAACCGCATCGCCCGCGTGCTCGCCGAGGACATGGCGGTCGTACCGGGAAATCGAGTGCTGCTGCGCGGGGCGAACGGCCCGATGATGGCGGCATGCTGGTTCGCGGTGATCAAGGCCGGGGCGATCGCGGTGGCGACGATGCCGCTGCTGCGTGCGAAGGAACTCACCGACATCATCGACAAGGCGCAGGTCAGCCACGCGTTGTGCGACGCCGCTCTCGCCGAGGAACTCGAGATCGCGCGCACGCGCTGTCCGTCGCTCGCGATGGTGCTGCATTTCCATGACGAAGCCGGTCTGGAGGCGCGCCTGCGCGCGAAGCCCGCCGATTTCCGCAACGTCGACACGGCGGCCGAGGACACGGCGCTGATCGCCTTCACCTCGGGCACCACCGGGTTGCCCAAGGGAACGATGCACTTCCACCGCGACGTCATGGCGATGTGCGACTGCTTCCCGCGTTCGATCCTGAAACCGGATGCACGCGACGTCTTCTGCGGCACGCCACCGCTCGCCTTCACCTTCGGGCTCGGCGGCATGCTGCTGTTTCCGATGCGATTCGGCGCCTCGACCGTGCTGATCGAGAGGCTGACGCCCGAGGAGCTGCTGCGCGCCATCGGACACTACCGGGCGAGCATCGTGTTCACGGCGCCGACCTTCTACCGGATGATGGCGCCGCTGGCCGGCGCCCACGACTTGACCTCGCTGAAGAAATGCGTCTCGGCAGGCGAAGCGCTGCCGGTGTCGACGCGGCAACTGTGGAAGGATGCCACCGGCATCGACATCATCGATGGCATCGGCGCGACCGAGATGCTGCACATCTTCATCTCCGCCGCGGGTGCCGACATCCGACCGGGCGCGACCGGCCGCCCGATTCCCGGCTATACGGCGAGGGTATGCGACGAGGCAGGCAATCCGGTTCCGCCCGGCACGATCGGCCGGCTCGCGGTCAAGGGGCCGACCGGCTGCCGCTATCTCGCCGACGAGCGCCAGAAAAAGTACGTCATCGATGGCTGGAATTACACCGGGGATGCCTATCGCATGGACGAGGACGGCTATTTCTATTTCCAGGCGCGTGCCGACGATATGATCATCTCGGCCGGCTACAACATCTGCGGTCCCGAGGTCGAGGAAGCGCTGATGACGCACCCGGCGGTCGCGGAGTGTGCGGTGATCGGCGAACCCGACGAGGCGCGCGGGCAGATCGTCAAGGCCTTCGTCGTCGTGCGGCCGGATCGACCGGGCGACGCCGCGCTGGAACGCGAGCTGCAGGACTGGGTCAAGAGCCGGCTCGCACCCTACAAATATCCGCGCGCGGTGGAGTTCGTCGACAGCCTGCCGCGTACCGAAACGGGAAAGCTGCAGCGCTTCAAGCTGCGCGCCCGTCACTGAAAGTCGGATCGACGAAACCGGGATACGATGACCCATTCGATGAAATCGCTGCACCCGGACGGCTGGCGGCGCGCCAACGGTTATTCCAACGGAATCGCCGCGAGCGGCCGCATGGTCTTCGTCGCCGGCCAGGTCGGCTGGGACGAGAATATGGTGTTCCACAGCGACGATCTGGTCGATCAGGTCAGCCAGGCCCTGAAGAACATCGTCGCCGTGCTCGAAGCCGGCGGTGCGCTTCCCCGACACATCGTCCGCATGACCTGGTACCTCGGCGACAAGGACGAATACAACCGGCGCCTGCGCGAGATCGGCAGGGCCTACCGCGCGATCATCGGGCGACACTACCCGGCGATGACCGCGATCGAGGTCGCGGGTTTCGTCGAGGAAGGCGCGCGGGTCGAGATCGAGGCGACCGCAGTCGTGCCCGCGTGAGTGCGCGGCGCCGCCCTCGGGCGCGCTTGGGGTAGACTGGCGCCGAGCGCTTCCCGAGCGGATCTTCACGAATGCCGAACGCGCAAGGCAGGCTGCGGCTGCTGATCGTCGATGACAGCGAAGACGACACGCTGCTGCTGTTGCGGCATTTCCGCACGGCGGGCTACCGCTGCGAACACGAGCGCGTAGACACCCGCGACGCGATGCGCGAGGCGCTGCGGCAACGGCCGTGGGATGCGGTGTTGTCCGACCATCGCATGCCGCGTTTTTCGGCGCTCGGCGCACTCGACGTGCTCCACGAACTCGACCTCGATCTGCCGTTCATCATCGTGTCCGGCGTCATCGACGAGGAGACCGCGGTCGCCGCGATGCGCGCCGGCGCCCATGACTATCTCGGCAAGGGCAGACTCGACCGGCTGGTGCCGGCGCTCGAGCGCGAACTGCGCGAGGCAGGCAACCGCGCCGAACGGCGCAGCGCGCTCGATGCGGTGCGCGAAAGCGAAGAGCGCTACCGCGCGCTCGTCGCAAACATCCCCGGCATGGTGTTCCAGATGGCGCACGCCGCCGATGCCGGGTGGTGTTTCCTCTATGCGAGCGAGGGTACGAACGCGGTGCTCGGCATGCGCCCCGACGAATTGGTGTCGAGCTCGCAGCGGTTCTTCGAGAGGATCCCGGAGGAAGATCGCAGCCGCCTCGCCGCCGCGCTGTCGGACTCGCACGCCGCGCTCGGTGCGGTCAACTGGGAAGGCCGCGTGGGCACGCCGGAAGGTGGCCGCAAGTGGATCAACCTGCGCGCCTCGCCCAGACACGCCGAGTCCGGCGCGGTCGTCTGGGACGGTGCGATGTTCAACATCACGCAGAGCAAGGATACCGAGATCGAGCTGAGACGATCGCGCGAGCAGCTCGCCGAACTGTCCTCGCATCTCGAGGCCGACAAGGAAGAGGAACGCGAGCGCATCGCGCGTGACATCCACGACGAACTCGGCGGCACGCTGGTGGCACTGAAGTTCGAACTGGCCCTGCTCGCGGCCAAGGCACCCCCGGAACTGACGGTGCGCGCGGCAACGGCGGGCCGGCTCGCGGATGAGGCGATCGCCACGGCGGGGCGCGTGGCGCGGGCGCTGCGGCCGGGCATCCTCAAGGACTTCGGACTGGCGGCCGCGATCGAGTGCCAGGCCGAGGATTTCGCCCAGCGGACCGGCATCGCCTGCGAGGTCGTGTGCGCCGACCACGACATCGCACCCGGTGCGCAAGCCGCGACGGCACTGTTCCGCATCTTCCAGGAAGCGCTGACCAACGTCGGAAAGCATGCGCATGCCACACGCATCGAGGTTCGCCTCGCGCGGGAAGCGGCGGGGATCGTGCTCGAGGTCATCGACGACGGCTGCGGAATCCAGCCGGCGGATCTCGCCAAACCGAAATCCTACGGCCTGCGCGGAATGCGCGAACGTCTGCATGGCCTGGGCGGCAGTCTCGAAATCGACCGCGCCGAGCCTTGCGGAACCCGGCTACGCGTGCGGGCACCGGCGAACGCTGCGGAGGCGGGCGCGACACGATTGCAAGGAGCCGAGGAAACGTCCTGATGAACAGGCCGATTCGGGTATTGATCGCCGACGATCACGCGATCGTCCGGCAGGGATTGCGCCAGATCCTGTCGGACACCGAGGACATGGTGGTGGCCGGGGAGGCCGCCAACGGAGTCGAGGCGCTCCAGCGTGTGCGTGAAGGGCAGTGGGGCGTCGTATTGTTGGACGTCTCCATGCCGGACCGCAACGGCATCGACGCGCTGAAGATGATCAAGAAGGAATTCCCGCGCCTGCCGGTGCTGGTGCTGTCGATGTACCCGGAGGACCAGTACGCGATTCGCGCGCTGAAGGCCGGCGCGTCGGGTTATCTGACCAAGCAGAGCGCGCCCGTGCAGCTCGTCCAGGCGATACGTACCGTGGCCGCCGGCAGGAAATACGTCAGCGCGTCGCTCGCCGAGGAACTGGCCAACGCGATCCAGGACGACAGCGAAAAACCGCTGCACGAAAGGCTTTCGGATCGCGAATACCAGACGCTGTGCATGATCGCCTCGGGCAAGACGCTGTCGCAGATCGCGCAGGAGCTCAATCTCAGCGTGAAGACGGTGAGCGTCTACCGAGCCCGCCTGCTCGAAAAGATGAAGATGAAGAACAATGCGGAGCTGACCCATTACGGACTCAAGCACGAGCTGGTCGAATAGAGCGTATGTCGGGATGCCCTCAAGCTCGCGACCCGCATGCCGTACATGATCGTGCGACGATTACGAGATGGCGCGCGTGTCCGACATGTCCGAGCTGAAGCAACCGGCTGAAATCGCCCGCGAAGCGTTTCGCCGGCTCGCCGCGCGGCGCCTGCCGCCCACGCCCGAGAATTACCGGACGCTCTACCACGAGATCGGCGGAAACCATGCAACGGAGCCGTTCCCGGAGCACGAGCTGAAGTCGGTGATCGGCGCCCTGCCCCGATCGAGTCCGGCACAGCTTAGGTTCGCACGCGAGCTCGAAACGGCGCTGAGGGAACAGAGCTGGCCGTCCCTGAAGGCGGCGCTGGTCGGTGTCGTGCGCGAGAAATCCGATGGCATGCAGGACTGGAGCAGCCTGATCCGGGTGCTGATCGCCGAGATCGAGCGGCGCCAGACCGGACTGACGCCGGCGCGCAAACGGGAAGCGCTCGAGCATGTCCTGGCTGCCTGCGCCTCGGACCCGGAACGCCTGTTTCTGCGACTGAAGTCGTTGATGGAATCGTGGGGACAATCCGCCACCGGTGCGACGGACCTGATGCCGGTCGAACTGCCCGGAATCGAACCGGTGCGATCCGGAGCCGAACCCGTTGATCCCGGCGCTGCATTGAGGGAACTGGTCGCCCAGGTCATCGAGAACGGCATCGCCACGCTGCTCGACCAGTCGCCGAGTTTGCATGAGGAGGCCGGGCGGCTCGCCGAGCAGTTCCGGAAAACCGCCGACGGGCCCGGGCTGGAGGCGCTCGTTGCGCGTTTCAAGAAATTCGTCTTCAGCGTCCAGTGGGCTGCAGAGGATCAGGCGGAACTGAAGGCGGCGCTGCTGCACCTGCTCGCGCTGATCGTCCAGAACATCAGCGAGCTGAGCACAGAGGATCAATGGCTGCACGGCCAGATCGGAATGCTGAACGACCTGCTCGACGGCCCGATGAGCGTGCAGCGGCTGGCCGACATCGAACGGCGGCTCAAGGACGTCATCGTCAGGCAGGGCAACCTCAAGCATTCACTCGACGATGCGAAAGATCGGCTCAAGGAAATGCTGGCGGGCTTCGTCGACAACCTCGCCCGTTTCTCCCGTTCCACGAACGGCTACCACGAAAGGATCGGCGAGTGCGCGCAGCGGATCGGCCAGGCGAAGGACGTCGGCGAGCTCTCGGCCGTGGTGGAGGAGGTCATGCGGGAGACGCGCATCATGCAGCTGGACACGCAGCGCGCGCACGACGAACTGGTCGAGATGAAGGAGCAGGCCGCGCAGGCGGAACGTACGATCGTCCGGTTGCAGAACGAACTCGCACAGACCAGCGAGCTCGTGCGCCAGGACCAGCTCACCGGGGCACTGAACCGCAAGGGGCTGGACGAGGCGTTCGATCGCGAACTGTCGCGTTCGCGCCGGCGCGACGCCGCGCTGTGCGTGTCGCTGCTCGACGTCGACAACTTCAAGAGGATCAACGACGAGCACGGCCACCAGACGGGGGATGGCGCGCTGGTGCATCTGGCGCGCGTGATCCGCGAAGCGCTGCGGCCGCAGGACACGCTCGCGCGCTACGGCGGCGAGGAATTCGTGATCCTGATCCCCGAGACCGGCATCGAGGACGCCGTCAAGGTCATGCAGCGCGTGCAGCGGGAGCTGACCAAGCGCTTCTTCCTGCATGACAACGAGAGGCTGCTGATCACGTTCAGCGCGGGGGTCGCGCTGGTCGGTGCCGAAGAAAGCCGCGAGAGTGCGATCGCGCGCGCGGATGCCGCGATGTACCAGGCCAAGCAGGCCGGAAAGAACCGGGTGTTCGCGGCCCCTCCGGCATCCGGCGGATCGCAGTGAGCGACCGACGCGCGCGGAACAAACCCGGTCGCCGCGCTATTTCGGCTGCATGCGCAGCGCGCCGTCCAGCCGAATCACCTCGCCGTTGAGCATCTCGTTTTCGATGATGTGCCGGACCAGTGCGGCATATTCGTCCGGCCGGCCCAGCCGCTGCGGGAAGGGAACGGTACGCGCCAGGCTGTCCTGCACTTCCTTCGGCATGGCAGCGAGCATCGGCGTTGCAAAGATTCCCGGGGCGATGGTGACCACACGTATTGCGAACCGCGCGAGCTCGCGCGCGATCGGCAGCGTCATGCCGGCCACCCCCGCCTTCGAGGCCGAGTAGGCCGCCTGGGCGATCTGGCCCTCGAACGCGGCGACCGATGCGGTGCAGACGATGACGCCGCGTTCCCCCGATGGCCCGGCTTCCTGACGGCTCATCGCATCGGCCGCCAGCCGAATCATGTTGAAACTGCCGACCAGATTGACGGCGATGACGCGCTGAAACGTTTCGAGCCGGTGCGGCCCTTCGCGTCCGACGACCCGCTCCGCCGGTGCGATCCCCGCGCAATTCACGAGCCCGTCGAGCGCTCCGAAAGACGCGATCGCCGCATCGACCGCCGCCTTGCCGCTCTCGCCGGAGGCGACGTCGGTACGCACGAATTTCGCGCGGTTTCCCAGCTCGGCGGCCACGCGGTTGCCGCCTTCGTCGTCGATGTCTGCAATGAGCACGCGCGCGCCGGCCGCCGCGAGCATCCTGGCCGTTGCGGCACCCAGACCGGAGCCGGCACCGGTGACGATGAAAACGCGATCCTGAACCTGCATGACCAATGACCTCCGGAATGTCTTTCCGCAACCGCACGAGCCTGCGAGGCTGAGCGGGCGGGTGGGCGGTGGTGGGTGTGGGGGGTATGGGGAGGGGGGGCCTGG
>JBBIUI010000051.1:0-17130 GCA_037440385.1 Rhodocyclales bacterium
TCGGTGACCAGGCCGGTCTGATATTGCTGGGCGATCTCCTTCACTTCGCGCGCGGCGGCACCGATGATGGTGCCCTTCTGCGTCGGGACGAGCATGTCGTCGACGGCAATCGAGATGCCGGCGCGGGTGGCGAGCGAGAAACCGGCATTCATCAGCCGGTCTGCGAACACCACCGTCTCCTTCAGCCCGCAGCGCCGGAACGCCGCGTTGATCAGGCGCGAGATCTCCTTCTTCTTCAGCGCCTTGTTGATCAGCGAAAACGGCAGGCCGGGCGGCAGGATCTCGGAGAGCATCGCCCGGCCGACGGTCGTCTCGTAGCGCGTGACCTTCTCGCGCCGCTGCCCCTCGGCGGTGACCTCGACCTCCCGGATGCGGGCGATGATGTTCGCATGAAGCTCGGCGTGCCCGGACTCGAACGCGCGCTTGACCTCGGATACGTCGGCGAACGCCATGCCTTCGCCGCGCGCGTTGATCCGGCTGCGGGTGGCGTAGTACAGCCCCAGCACGATGTCCTGGGTCGGAACGATGATCGGATCGCCATTTGCCGGCGACAGGATGTTGTTGGAGGACAGCATCAGCGTGCGCGCCTCCATTTGCGCCTCGAGCGACAGGGGCACATGCACGGCCATCTGGTCGCCGTCGAAGTCTGCGTTGAACGCGACGCACACGAGCGGGTGGAGCTGGATCGCCTTGCCCTCGATCAGCACCGGCTCGAATGCCTGGATGCCGAGCCGGTGCAGCGTGGGCGCCCGGTTGAGCATGACGGGGTGCTCGCGGATCACGTCGGCCAGGATGTCCCACACCTCGGGCACTTCCTGCTCGACGAGCTTCTTGGCCGCCTTGATCGTCGTGGCCAGCCCCTGAAGCTCCAGCTTGTTGAAGATGAACGGCTTGAACAGCTCGAGCGCCATCTTCTTCGGCAGGCCGCACTGATGCAGCTTGAGCTCGGGGCCGACCACGATCACCGAGCGGCCCGAATAATCGACCCGTTTGCCCAGCAGATTCTGGCGGAAGCGCCCACCCTTGCCCTTGATCATGTCGGCCAGCGATTTCAGCGGGCGCTTGTTTGCGCCGGTCATCGCCTTGCCGCGCCGGCCGTTGTCGAGCAGCGAATCGACCGCCTCCTGCAACATGCGCTTCTCGTTGCGCACGATGATTTCGGGGGCCTTCAGTTCGAGCAGGCGCTTGAGCCGGTTGTTCCGATTGATGACGCGGCGGTAGAGGTCGTTGAGATCCGAGGTCGCGAAGCGGCCGCCGTCGAGCGGTACCAGCGGGCGCAGGTCGGGCGGCAGCACCGGCAGCACCTCGAGGATCATCCATTCCGGCTTGATGCCGGACTGCTGGAACGACTCGAGCACCTTCAGGCGCTTGGCGATCTTCTTGATCTTGGCCTCGGAGCCCGTCGTCTCCAGATCCTTGCGCAGGGTATCGATCTCGACGCCGAGGTCGAGCGTGCGCAGCATTTCGCGCACGCCTTCGGCGCCCATCAGCGCCGAGAAGTCGTCGCCGTACTCCTCGACCTTCGCCAGGTAGTCGTCTTCCGTCAGGATCTGTCCGCGCCGCAGCGGCGTCATGCCGGGATCGAACACGACATAGGCCTCGAAGTACAGCACGCGCTCGATGTCGCGCAGCGTCATGTCGAGCACCATCCCCAGGCGCGAGGGCAGCGACTTGAGGAACCAGATGTGCGCGACCGGGCTGGCCAGCTCGATGTGGCCCATGCGCTCGCGGCGCACCTTGGACAGCGTGACCTCGACCCCGCATTTCTCGCAGATCACGCCCCGGTGCTTCAGGCGCTTGTACTTGCCGCACAGGCACTCGTAATCCTTCACCGGCCCGAAGATCTTGGCGCAGAACAGGCCTTCGCGCTCCGGCTTGAACGTCCGGTAGTTGATCGTCTCCGGCTTCTTCACCTCGCCGTAGGACCACGAACGGATCTTCTCGGGCGTCGCGAGGCCGATGGTGATCGCGTCGAATTCCTCTTCGGGGGTGACCTGTTTGAACAGATCGAGCAGTGCTTTCATGTTCGGCTCCGTGCGGCTTGTTCTGTCTTGCCAGTCGTGGTTGGGGCATCGCACCCGCCGGCCACTGGCCGCCGGCCGGCAGGCATCCGGCAGATCAAAAACGCTTCAGATCGACGTCGATCGCAAGCGAACGGATCTCCTTGACGAGCACATTGAAGGACTCCGGCATCCCGGCGTCGATCTTGTGCTCACCCTTGACGATGTTCTCGTAGACCTTGGTACGCCCCGATACGTCGTCCGACTTGACGGTGAGCATTTCCTGTAGCGTGTAGGCGGCGCCGTAGGCCTCCAGCGCCCATACCTCCATCTCGCCGAAGCGCTGGCCGCCGAACTGCGCCTTGCCGCCGAGCGGCTGCTGCGTCACCAGGCTGTACGGGCCCGTCGAGCGAGCATGCATCTTGTCGTCGACCAGGTGATGGAGTTTGAGCACGTGCATGTAGCCGACCGTGACTTTGCGGTCGAACGGCTCGCCGGTGCGCCCGTCGAACAGCTCGACCTGCCCGGAACGGGGCAGACCGGCCAGCTCGAGCATGCCCTTGATCTCTTCCTCGTCGGCGCCGTCGAATACCGGCGTGGCGAACGGAACGCCGTGTTGCAGGTTCGCGCCGAGCTCCAGCACGTCCCGGTCGTCGAGCGAATCGACGTTCTCGGGTTTGCCGGTGCCGTTGTAGACCCGGTCGAGCAGCTTGCGCACCTCGGCCGCCGATGCCTGCCGTCTGAGCAATTCGCCGATCTTGTTGCCGATGCCCTTCGCCGCCCATCCGAGGTGCGTCTCGAGGATCTGGCCGATGTTCATCCGAGAGGGCACGCCCAGCGGATTGAGCACGAGGTCGACCGGCGTACCGTCGGCCATGTAAGGCATGTCTTCGATCGGCACGATCTTCGAGACGACGCCCTTGTTTCCATGCCGGCCCGCCATCTTGTCGCCGGCCTGCAGGCGGCGTTTGACGGCCAGATACACCTTCACCATCTTCTGCACACCGGGTGCGAGCTCATCGCCCTGGGTCAGCTTCTTCTTCTTGGCCTCGAAGGCGAGATCGAAATCCGTGCGGGTGTGATCGATGCTGTCCTTGAGCGCTTCGAGCTGACGCGCCAGTTCCTCGTCGGCCATGCGGATGTCGAACCAGTGATGCGGATCGATCGACTCCAGGTACGACCTGGTGATCTTCGCCCCCTTCGCGAGCTTCTTCGGGCCACCGTTGGCGGCCTGCCCGACGATCAGCCGCTCGATCCGCGCGAAGGTGTCGCGCTCGACGATGCGCATCTGGTCCGCGAGATCCGTCTTGAAGCTGCGCAGCTGGTCGTCGATGATCGACTGCGCGCGCTTGTCGCGCTCGATGCCTTCGCGCGTGAACACCTGCACGTCGATCACGGTACCGGTCATGCCCGAGGGCACGCGCAGCGACGTGTCCTTCACGTCCGAAGCCTTCTCGCCGAAGATCGCCCGCAGCAGCTTCTCCTCCGGCGTGAGCTGGGTCTCGCCCTTGGGCGTGACCTTGCCCACCAGCACGTCACCCGCCTCGACCTCTGCGCCGATGAACACGATGCCGGACTCGTCCAGGCGCGACAGTTGTGCCTCGCCCAGCGAAGCGATGTCCCGGGTGATGTCCTCGGGGCCGAGCTTGGTGTCGCGCGCGACGACGGTGAGCTCCTCGATGTGGATGGACGTGAAGCGATCGTCGGCGACGACACGCTCCGACACCAGGATCGAATCCTCGTAGTTGTAGCCGTTCCAGGGCATGAAGGCGACCAGCATGTTCTGGCCGAGCGCCAGCTCGCCCAGATCGGTGGAAGCGCCATCCGCGATCACGTCCCCCTTGGCGATGACATCGCCCACGGCAGCCACCGGACGCTGATTGATGTTCGTGTTCTGGTTGGATCGCGTGTACTTGATCAGGTTGTAGATATCGACGCCGACCTCGCCCGACACGGTCTCGTCATCGTTCACGCGCACGACGATGCGGTTGGCATCGACGTAATCGACGATACCGCCACGCAGTGCCTGCACGGCGGTACCCGAGTCGACCGCCACCGTACGTTCGATGCCGGTGCCCACCAGCGGCTTCTCGGGCCGCAGGCAGGGCACCGCCTGGCGCTGCATGTTGGAGCCCATCAGCGCGCGGTTTGCGTCGTCGTGCTCCAGGAACGGGATCAGCGAAGCGGCTACCGAGACGATCTGCGCGGGCGCGATGTCCATGTACTGCACGCTGTCGGGCGCCGACATCGTGAACTCGCCGTTGGTCCGGCACGACACCAGTTCGTCGACGAGCTTGCCCTTCCTGTCGAGCCGCGCGTTGGCCTGCGCGACGACGAACTTGCCCTCCTCGATCGCGGACAGGTAATCGATGTCGTCGGTCGCCACGCCATCGATCACCTTGCGGTAGGGTGTTTCCAGAAACCCATACTGGTTGGTGCGCACGTACAGCGCAAGCGAGTTGATCAGGCCGATGTTCGGACCTTCCGGCGTCTCGATCGGGCAGACCCGGCCATAGTGCGTCGGATGCACGTCGCGAACCTCGAAACCGGCGCGCTCGCGGGTCAGCCCGCCCGGCCCGAGCGCGGAAACGCGCCGCTTGTGCGTGATCTCGGACAGCGGATTGGTCTGGTCCATGAACTGCGACAGCTGGCTCGAGCCGAAGAACTCCTTGATCGCGGCCGAGATCGGTTTGGCGTTGATCAGATCGTGCGGCATCAGATTGTCGGACTCGGCCTGCGACAGGCGCTCCTTGACCGCACGCTCGACGCGCACCAGCCCGGCGCGGAACTGGTTCTCCGCGAGCTCGCCGACCGAGCGCACGCGACGGTTTCCGAGGTGATCGATGTCGTCGATCGCGCCGCGGCCGTTGCGCAGCTCGACCAGGATCCGGATCACCTCCACGATGTCGCGCGGGCTGAGCGTCAGGCGTTCCTCGACGCGCACCTCCAGCTTCGCCGGCGTGATGCCCTTGGGCTTGAGGTCGGCGAACATCTGGTCGACCACCGCCTGGACCTCATCGATGCTGCCCACACCTTCCAGACTGGCCTTGTTCAGGGAAAGCTCCGGGCAGTTGCCGAACCAGCCGCGGATGGCCGACCAGGATTCGGCATGCCGGCCGATGCCGCGATCGATCAGTCGAACCTGATACGACGTTTCGCCGGCCGCGCCGATGCGCCGATTGAACTTCATGCGCCCGACCGCCGACAGGTCGTAGCGCTCCTCGGAGAAGAACAGGCCGTTGAACAACGTCTCCACGGCCTCCTCGGTGGGCGGCTCGCCGGGGCGCATCATCCGGTAGATGGCCACGCGCGCGGCCAGACGATCGGTGGTGTCGTCGGTGCGCAGCGTGTGCGAGATGTACGGGCCGCGATCGAGATCGTTGGTGTAGAGCGTGCGCAGCTGCGAGATGCCCGCCGCGAAGAGTTTGGCGAGCAGCTCCTCGCCGATCTCGTCGTTCGCCCGCGCCAGGATTTCTCCGCTGTCCGCATCGACGATGTCGTGTGCGACCACGCGTCCGAGCAGAAAGTCCTCGGGCACGTTGATCTTCTTGATGCCGGCCTCGGCCAGCTCGCGGATGTGCTTCGCCGTGATGCGCTTGTCTTTGGCGACGATCAGCTTGCCCTTCGCGTCGGTGATGTCCAGCTTGGCGATCTCGCCGCGCAGCCGCTCGGGCACCAGCGCGAACTGGATGTTTCTTTTCGAAATATGGAAGGTGTCGAACTCGAAGAAGGCGGCAAGGATCTGCTCTGCGCTCAACCCCAGCGCCTTGAGCAGGATCGTCACCGGCATCTTCCGGCGGCGGTCGACGCGGAAATACAGGATTTCCTTGGGATCGAACTCGAAGTCCAGCCACGAGCCGCGGTAGGGAATGATGCGCGCGGAGAACAGCAGCTTGCCCGAGCTGTGGGTCTTGCCCTTGTCATGTTCGAAGAAGACGCCCGGCGAGCGATGTAGCTGGGACACGATGACCCGCTCGGTGCCATTGACCACGAAAGAGCCGGTGCCCGTCATGAGCGGAATCTCGCCCATGTAGACCTCCTGCTCCTTGACTTCCTTGATGGTCTCCCTCGGCGCTTCCTTGTCCAGGATGACCAGCCGAACGCTGGCACGCAATGGCGATGCGAAGGTCAACCCGCGCTGCTGGCATTCCTTGACGTCGAACGCCGGCTCGCCCAGCGTGTACCGTACGAATTCGAGCCGCGCGTTTCCGGAATGACTCACGATCGGGAAGACCGACGTGAATGCCGCCTGCAGTCCCTGATTCTTCCTGTTCTCCGGGGCGACACCGACCTGCAGGAAGCTCGTATAGGATTCCAGCTGCGTCGCCAGCAGAAACGGCACGTCGAGAACTCCTGCGCGCTTGGCGAAGCTCTTGCGGATGCGTTTCTTCTCTGTGTAGGAATACGTCATGGATGCTCCCGACGGATGTCAGACGTCAAAAGGCAGAAGACAGCGCCCGGCCCGCGGAATTCCCGCACCCGGCCCGCTCTCGTGTGCCGGCTGTTACGCCGCACTCGTGATCCGAAAGGACGGGCAGCGCGAGGCGCCGCCCGTCCGGCTGCTTGCACCGCGTTACTTGATCTCGACCTTCGCACCGGCCTCTTCCAGCTGCTTGCGGATCGCCTCTGCGTCGGCCTTGGATACCCCCTCCTTGACCGCCTTCGGCGCACCGTCGACCAGATCCTTTGCCTCCTTCAGACCCAGGCTGGTCACCGCACGCACGACCTTGATGACGTTGACCTTGTTCTCGCCGAAGCTGGTCAGGATCACATCGAACTCGGTCTTTTCCTCCGCTGCAGGCGCGGCACCGGCACCTGCCCCCGGGGCCGCCACCGCCACCGCGGCCGCCGCGGCGGAAACGCCGAACTTCGCTTCCATGTCCTTGATGAGTGCGGACAGGTCGAGCACGCTCATGTTGGCGATTGCATCGAGAATCTGGTCTTTCGTGATATCAGACATCTTCGTTCGCTCCTGAATTTTCGGTTGCCCAAACCCGGCTGCCGTGACGGCATCGGGCGATGATGAATCTCCCGCGCTGGACAGGTCGAAACAGCGGCTAGGCGCCCTGTTTCTCCCTGGCATCGGCGACCGCCGCGAGGGTGCGCACGAACCTTGACGGGATTTCGTTCAAGGTACGCACGAACTGCGCGACCGGCGCCTGCATCGTGCCCATGAGCATGGCGAGCAGTTCCTCGCGGCCCGGCAGCGCCGCCAGCGCCTGGACGCCCGCGGCGTCCATGACGTGATGCGGCATCGCTGCGGCCTTGAGGACCAGCCTGTCACTGCCCTTGGCGAACTCGCTCAGCACCTTCGCGCCCGCCGCGGCATCCACGGAAATCCCGTAGAGCAGCGGGCCGACCAGATACCGGCTCAAACCCTCGAACGGCGTGCCCGCCAAGGCTCGCTTCGCGAGGGTGTTCTTCAGCACGCGCAGATCGACCCCCTGGGCGCGTGCCTTCGCGCGCAGCCCGGTGAGCTCGCCTGCTTCCAGACCACGGAACTCCGCGACGACGATCGCCTGCGCGCCAGCGAACCGCTGCGACACGTCGGCGACAACCGCCTTCTTCTGCTCGAGATTGAGTCCCAAGATCGGCTCCCAGTAACAAGACTACCGTTTCGCGTCACCGGCCGGCCCGCGATCCGGGCCGTACGCGACGCGAAACCACTACGGCGACCTTCGTTCAGAAGCGCTGCCCGCCGCGTCAACCGCGGCGGACCCGTGCCCTGGTTCGGGTAACGCCATCTGCGCAGGTGACCTCGACCGGCGATCAGGCATCAGGCATCGGGAACCGCGGTTCCCGTTTCGCCGTCGCCGTGACAACCCGTCTGCCGTCATTGAACCCCGAAGGGTGCCTGCGGTCTTTGACAACCCGCCCGGTCCCGGACAGGCAACCGGACGGCCCAAAGTTCCCGTGCGCAGCGCTCGCCGCGCGAAATTCCTCACTGCGCCAGCGACGCCTGATCGACGCGCACGCCGATGCCCATCGTGCTGGAGACCGAGATCTTTTTCAGATAGATCCCCTTCGCGGACGCCGGCCGGGCCTTGTTCAACGCGTCGAGCAGCGCCGCGAGATTCTGCTTGAGCGCATCGGCGGCAAAAGAAGCGCGTCCGATCGTGCATTGAACGATCCCGGCCTTGTCGGTCCGGTATTGAACCTGGCCGGCTTTCGCGTTCTTCACGGCGGCCGCCACGTCCATCGTCACCGTTCCGACCTTCGGGTTCGGCATGAGTCCGCGCGGACCGAGGATCTGGCCGAGCGGGCCGACGACCTTCATCGCGTCCGGCGTCGCGATCGCGACATCGAAATCGATCGTCCCGCCTTTCACCTTTGCGGCGAGATCGTCGAAGCCAACCACATCGGCACCGGCATCCCTGGCCAATTGCGCCTTCTCGCCCTGCGCAAACACCGCAACCCGTACCGACTTGCCCGTTCCGGCGGGAAGCACCACCGATCCGCGCACCACCTGGTCCGACTTCTTCGCGTCCACGCCGAGATTCACGGCGACGTCGATCGATTCGACGAACCTGGCGGTCGCACATCCCTTGACCAGATCGAGCGCTTCGCCGATCGGATAAGCCCTGGTCGTGTCGATCCTGCCGCGCAGGGCGATCACCCGTTTCGAGTGCCGAGCCATCTCACATGCCCTCCACGACGATGCCCATGCTGCGGGCGCTGCCGGCGATCGTTCGCGTCGCGGCATCCAGATCCGCCGCGCTCAGGTCCTTCATCTTGACTTTCGCGATCTCCTCGGCCTGCGCGCGGGTGATCGTGCCCACCTTGTCCGTATGGGGCTTTGCCGATCCCTTTTCCACCTTGGCCGCCTTGCGGATCAGCACCGACGCGGGAGGCGTCTTGATGATGAACGTGAAGCTCTTGTCCGCGAACGCGGTGATCACCACCGGCAGCGGCAGGCCCGGTTCCACATTCTGGGTCTGGGCGTTGAACGCCTTGCAGAACTCCATGATGTTGAGCCCGCGCTGTCCGAGCGCCGGACCGATAGGCGGACTGGGATTGGCCTTTCCGGCCGGCACCTGTAGCTTGATGAACCCGATGATCTTTTTCGCCATGACTGCTCCTTGGTGGGTGGTAGCGGACGCGGACGGTGAAGCGGTGATGGCAAGGACTCGGCAACGAGCCCTCCCATTCCTTCACGACCCGATCGTCCTCCCCGTCTCGAATGCCGGCGACGCCGGCTGTCAATCAAACGGGATACGGGGATCACCCGTCCCGACTCCAGCACGCTCAGGCCTTCTCGACCTGCGCGAATTCCAGCTCCACCGGCGTCGCGCGGCCGAAAATCGTGACCGATACGCGCAGCCGGCTCTTCTCGTAATTGACCTCTTCGACCGTGCCATGGAAGTCCGTGAACGGTCCTTCCTTGACGCGAACGTTCTCACCGGCCTCGAACAGCACCTTGGGCCGGGGCTTCTCCACACCCTCCTGGATCTGCTGAAGGATCTTCTTGACCTCCAGCTCCGAGATCGGCGTCGGCTTGGTCGCCGTGCCACCGACGAATCCGGTCACCTTCGGCGTATTCTTGACCAGATGCCAGGTATCGTCGTCCATTTCCATCTCGGCAAGCACATAGCCGGGAAAGAACTTGCGCTCGGAGATGCTCTTCTGGCCGCTCTTCATCTCGACGACTTCCTCGACCGGAACGAGGATCTGGCCGAACTTGTCCTGCATGCCCGAACGCGCGATGCGCTCCGCCAACGCGCGCTGGACGGATTTCTCGAAACCCGAGTAGGCGTGGATGACATACCATCGTTTGGTCATGATTTCTTCCAGCCCAGTACGAGGTCATAGACTGCCCATTCGAGGCTCTTGTCGGTGAGCCACAGGAACACCGCCATCAGCACGACGAACGCAAACACGATCCCGGTCGTCTGCATCGTCTCCTTGCGTGCCGGCCAGACCACTTTCTTCGTCTCGACGACCGTTTCCCTGCCGAACACCAGGAAACGCTGTCCGGGTTCCGTAAACCATGCCACTGCCGTTCCCGCCGCCAGCCCGCCCAGCACGGACAACACCCGCAGGATCAGTGCCTGGTCGCGCAGAAAATAGAAGCCCGCAACCCCTGCAGCCACCAGCAGCAAAGCCATCGCAAACTTGATCTTGTCGCCCATCTAGTCCGTTCTAGTGAAACGCGTGGCAGGGGCAGAGGGAATCGAACCCCCAACCTTCGGTTTTGGAGACCGACGCTCTGCCAATTGAGCTATGCCCCTTTTCAGGTATCGGCGCCCGGCGAGCAGGGATCCCGGGCGAGCGCGCAACCGTGATGCCTCGCACCGCAATCCGCGTCCGCCCCCGCACCGCGCCTATTCGATGATCTTCGCCACGACGCCGGCGCCCACGGTGCGGCCGCCTTCGCGGATCGCGAAACGCAGGCCCTCTTCCATCGCGATCGGCGAGATGAGCTTGACCTGCATCGTGATGTTGTCGCCCGGCATCACCATCTCGGTGCCCGCAGGCAGTTCGATCGATCCGGTCACGTCCGTCGTGCGAAAGTAAAATTGCGGCCGGTAGCCGTTGAAAAACGGCGTGTGCCGCCCGCCTTCTTCCTTGCCCAGGACGTAGACTTCCGCACTGAAGTGCGTGTGCGGCGTGATCGTGCCCGGCTTGGCGAGCACCTGGCCGCGTTCGACTTCTTCGCGCTTGGTGCCGCGCAGCAGCACGCCGACGTTGTCGCCGGCCTGCCCCTGGTCGAGCAGCTTGCGAAACATCTCCACACCCGTGCAGATCGTCTTTTGCGTGGGCCGCATGCCGATGATCTCGACTTCGTCTCCAACCTTGACCACGCCGCGCTCCACCCGCCCCGTGACGACCGTGCCACGCCCCGAGATCGAGAAGACGTCTTCGATGGGCATCAGGAACGGTTGGTCGATCGCACGCTCGGGCGTGGGAATGTAGGCGTCGAGCGCTTCGGCCAGCTTGAGAATCGAACCTTCGCCCAGCTCGCCTTTGTCGCCTTCGAGCGCCTTGAGCGCCGAGCCGGTGATGATCGGAATGTCGTCCCCGGGAAATTCGTATTTGCCCAGCAGCTCGCGGACTTCCATCTCGACGAGCTCGAGCAGCTCCTTGTCATCGACCATGTCGGCCTTGTTCAGATACACGATGATGTACGGTACCCCGACCTGGCGCGCCAGCAGGATGTGTTCGCGCGTCTGCGGCATCGGCCCGTCCGCAGCCGATACGACGAGAATCGCTCCGTCCATCTGCGCCGCACCCGTGATCATGTTCTTCACGTAGTCGGCATGCCCCGGACAGTCGACGTGCGCATAGTGCCGGTGCTCCGTCTCGTATTCGACGTGCGCCGTGTTGATCGTGATCCCCCGCGCCTTCTCTTCCGGCGCATTGTCAATCTGGTCGTAGGCCTTGACCTCGCCTCCGTAGCGCTTCGAGAGCACCAGCGTCATCGCCGCCGTCAACGTCGTCTTGCCATGGTCTACGTGACCAATCGTGCCTACATTGACATGCGGCTTCTTCCGCTCGTATCTGGCTTTGGACATGTCGGAAATCTCCCGTCACTTCTTGTTGATGATCGCTTCGGCGACGCTCTTCGGCGCCTCGGCATAATGCTTGAATTCCATCGTATAGGTCGCTCGCCCCTGGGTCAGCGAACGCAGATGGGTGGAATAGCCGAACATCTCTGCGAGCGGCACCTCGGCCTGGATGACCTTGACCCCGGACGCCTGATCTTCCATCCCCTGCAGCATCCCGCGGCGCCCCGAAAGGTCGCCCATGACGTTGCCCATGAATTCCTCGGGCGTTTCGACCTCCACGGCCATCATCGGCTCGAGGAGCACCGGAGAGGCCTTGTGCATGGCTTCCTTGAAGGCCATGGATCCCGCCATCTTGAAGGCGTTCTCGTTCGAATCGACCTCGTGGTAGGACCCGTCGAACAGCGTCACCTTGACGTCGACGACCGGGAACCCTGCCAGGACGCCGTTCGCGAGCGCACCGAGCACGCCCTTGTTGACCGCCGGAATGTACTCGCGCGGCACCACGCCGCCCTTGATGGCGTCGACGAACTCGAAACCCTTCCCGGCGCCGTTCGGCTCGACCTTGATCCACACGTGCCCATACTGGCCGCGACCGCCGGTCTGCTTGATGAACTTTCCTTCCTGCTCGACCGCCTTGCGGATCGCCTCCCGATAGGCCACCTGCGGCGCACCGACGTTGGCTTCGACGTTGAACTCGCGCCGCATGCGATCGACGATGATCTCCAGGTGCAGCTCGCCCATTCCGGAAATGATCGTCTGGCTCGACTCTTCGTCGGTATGCACGCGGAAGCAAGCTCGCTCCTGCGCGAGACGGCCCAGTGCGATCCCCATCTTTTCCTGGTCGGCCTTGGTCTTGGGCTCGACGGCGACATGGATGACCGGCTCGGGAAACTCCATCTTCTCGAGCATGATCGGATGTTCGGGGTCGCACAGCGTGTCGCCGGTCGTGATGTCCTTCAGCCCGACGACGGCGGCGATGTCGCCCGCGCAAAGCTCCTTGAGCTCCTCGCGCTGGTTCGCATGCATCTGCAACAACCGGCCGATCCGTTCCTTGCGGCCCTTGACGGGGTTGTAGACCTGATCGCCCGACTTGAGCACGCCGGAATACACGCGGATGAAGGTCAGCTGGCCCACATACGGATCGGTCATGATCTTGAACGCCAGCGCCGAGAGCTTCGCCTCGTCGGTGGCAGGCCGCTCGGAGTCCTCGCCGTCTTCCGTGGTGCCACCGACCGGCGGGATGTCGGCAGGGGAGGGCAGGAAATCGATCACCGCATCGAGCATCGCCTGCACGCCCTTGTTCTTGAACGCCGAGCCGCACAGCATCGGCACGATCTCGCCTGCGATCGTGCGCATGCGCAGTCCCCGCTTGAGGTCGGCTTCGCCGAGCGCGCCCTCGCCCAGGTACCGGTCCATCAGTTCCTCGTTGGCTTCGGCCGCGGCCTCGACCATCTTCTCGCGCCACTCGCCTGCCAGCTCGGCCAGTTCCGCAGGGATTTCGCGCATCTCGAACTTCGTTCCCTGGGTGGCGTCGTCCCAGTAGATCGCCTTCATTCTGACGAGATCGACCACGCCCTGGAACTTTTCCTCGGCACCGATCGGAATCTGGATCGGCACCGGATTCGCCTTCAGGCGGGTGCGCATCTGGTCATGGACCTTGAAGAAATCCGCGCCCTGTCGATCCATCTTGTTGACGAAGGCCAGCCGCGGGACCTTGTACTTCGTCGCCTGCCGCCATACCGTCTCGGACTGGGGCTGCACTCCGCCGACGGCGCAATACACCATGCAGGCGCCATCGAGCACGCGCATGGAGCGTTCGACCTCGATCGTGAAATCGACGTGTCCCGGAGTGTCGATGATATTGATGCGATGTTCCGGATAGCCGCCGTCCATGCCTTTCCAGAAGCAGGTGGTGGCGGCCGACGTGATGGTGATGCCGCGTTCGCGCTCCTGCTCCATCCAGTCCATGACGGCAGCACCGTCGTGCACCTCGCCGATCTTGTGCGAGACGCCGGTGTAGAAAAGGATGCGCTCCGTGGCAGTGGTCTTCCCGGCGTCGATGTGCGCGGAAATGCCGATGTTTCGGTAGCGATCTATCGGGGTGATGCGTGCCACGTTGAGCAACCTGTATCGTTCTACCCACTACCGGGCGCCGCAGCGCCCGGGAACAGCGATGGACCCGTCTGCGCCGGAATCGGCAGCCTATGCCACCCGCCGGAGCGCGAACGGATTTCTTCAGAACCGGTAGTGCGAAAACGCCTTGTTGGCTTCGGCCATGCGATGGATCTCTTCGCGCTTCTTGATCGCGCCACCCCGGCCTTCTGCCGCCTCCAGCAGTTCACCCGCCAGGCGCATACCCATGGACTTTTCCGAACGCTTGCGCGCCGCTTCCCGGATCCAGCGCATCGCGAGCGCCGCACGGCGAACCGGTCGAACCTCCACCGGCACCTGGTAGTTGGCCCCGCCCACACGTCGGCTCTTGACTTCGACCACCGGCTTCACGTTGCCGACAGCCTGCAGGAACACCTCGAGCGGCTCCTTGCCACTCTTGCTCTTGATCTGACCGAGTGCGCCATACACGATGCGTTCGGCAACGGACTTCTTGCCCCGCGTCATGATGACATTCATGAATTTCGAGACATCGACGCTGCCGAATTTCGGGTCCGGCAGAATCTCGCGTTTGGGGACTTCTCTACGGCGTGGCATGGCGTCCTCGGCTCAGGCTTTCTTCGCGCGCTTGGCGCCATACTTGGAACGGCGCTGCTTGCGGTCCTTGACGCCCTGCGTGTCGAGGCTGCCGCGCACGATGTGATAACGCACGCCCGGAAGGTCCTTGACCCGTCCGCCGCGAATCAGCACCACCGAGTGTTCCTGGAGATTGTGACCTTCCCCTCCGATATAGGAGATGACCTCGAAGCCATTGGTCAGCCGGACCTTGGCGACCTTGCGCAACGCCGAGTTCGGCTTCTTCGGCGTCGTCGTGTAGACGCGGGTGCACACCCCGCGTTTCTGTGGACAGGATTGCAATGCCGGCACCTTGCTCTTGGTGACCGGCGCCCCGCGCGGCTTGCGCACGAGCTGATTGATCGTTGGCATGTTCCGAATATCCCAAAAAGCCGAGGCGGGCCTCCCGCGAAACCAAGGACCGCCTCGGGTGGTTGATACCGGTGGCACCCGGCTACGATTGGCCGGGTGCTAAAAGGCGTCGGATTATAGGTGCCCTGTTGCAGAGCGTCAACTGGCCTGCATGTTTTCGCCCGCGGGCTCGACTTCGTCCGCGACCGGCTCCTCGACCACCAGAGGCCGGCCGGTGGCGATGTCCTCTCCGGCTTCCTGCATCTTGCGGATGCGGTGGTAGGCCATCCCGGTGCCGGCCGGAATCAGGCGGCCGACGATGACGTTTTCCTTGAGCCCACGCAACTCGTCGCGCTTGCCCATGATCGCAGCCTCGGTGAGCACCCGCGTGGTTTCCTGGAAGGACGCCGCCGAGATGAAGGAGTCCGTCGACAAGCTCGCCTTGGTGATGCCCAGCAGCATGTAATTGAACTGCGCGCCCCGCTTGCCCTGCTCGATCAGCCGGTCGTTCTCGTCCAGGACATCCGAACGTTCGACCTGCTCCTCCCGAATGAACCTGGAATCGCCCGGATCGGTGATGACCACGCGCCTCAACATCTGGCGCACGATCACTTCGATGTGCTTGTCGTTGATCCTGACGCCCTGCAGGCGGTAGACGTCCTGTACTTCGTCGATGATGTAGCGCGCCAGTTCCTCGACACCCTTGAGCCGCAGGATGTCATGAGGCTCCGGAGGACCATCGACGATCACCTCGCCCTTATTGACCACCTGGCCGTCGTGCACCGTGACATGCTTTTCCTTCGGGATCAGGTAGTCGTGCGCCGTACCGTCGGGCTCGGTGATCACCAGCCGCTGCTTGCCCTTGGTGTCCTTGCCGAAGGACACCGTGCCGGTCACCTCGGCGAGAATGCCGGCGTCCTTCGGCGAGCGGGCCTCGAAGAGCTCGGCGACGCGCGGCAAGCCCCCGGTGATGTCGCGGGTCTTCGCCGATTCCTGCGGGATTCTTGCGAGCACGTCGCCGACCGAAACCTGCTCGCCGTCGCGCACCACGATGATCGAGCCGACCTGAAGCGTGATCGCGACGGGGTGATCGGTTCCCGCGATCTTCACCTCTTCACCGGTCTCGGTGAGCAGCTTGACCTGTGGCCGCAGCCCCTTGCCCGCCGCCCCTGCGCGTCGTTTCGGGTCGATCGCGACCAGTGTCGTCAGGCCGGTGACTTCATCCACCTGCTTGGCGACGGTGACACCCTCTTCCACGTGCTCGAATCGCACCGTCCCCGCGTACTCGGTGATGATCGGCCGCGTGTGCGGATCCCATGTGGCCAGCGCCGCCCCGGCCTTCACCGCGCGCCCGTCCTCCACCAGCAGGGTCGCGCCGTAGGGAACTTTGTGCCGCTCCCGCTCGCGCCCGAGATCGTCGGCGATCACCACTTCGGCGCCGCGGGCGATGACGATTTTCTCGCCCTTTGCGCTCGTCACGTAACGCATGCTCTGGGTGAAGCGCGCCACCCCGGCGCTCTTCGCCTCGGCATGGCTCGCGACCGCCGCTCGCGTCGCGGCACCGCCGACGTGGAAGGTGCGCATCGTGAGCTGGGTACCCGGCTCGCCGATCGACTGAGCGGCGACCACTCCGACGGCATCTCCCACATTGACCAGGGTGCCGCGACCGAGATCGCGGCCGTAACACTTGGCGCACAGTCCGTAGCGCGTCTCGCAGGTCAGCGGGGTACGCACCACCACCTCGTCCACGCCCAGGGCCTCGATGGCATCGACCGCGTCTTCATCGAGCAGGGTACCCGCAGGGACCACGATCTCCTGGTTCTCGGGGTTGACGACGTCGCTGGCGACGACACGGCCGAGCACGCGATCCTTCAGCGGTTCGATGACCTCGCCGCCCTCGATCAGTGCCTTCATCGCGAATCCGGCCTGCGTGCCGCAATCCTCTTCGGTGACGACGAGGTCCTGGGTGACATCGACCAGACGGCGGGTCAGGTAACCCGAGTTGGCGGTCTTCAGTGCGGTATCCGCCAACCCCTTGCGCGCGCCGTGGGTCGAGATGAAGTACTGCAGGACGTTCAGCCCTTCACGGAAGTTGGTCGTGATCGGCGTTTCGATGATGGAACCGTCCGGCTTCGCCATCAGTCCGCGCATGCCGGCAAGCTGGCGGATCTGCGCCGCGGAACCGCGGGCACCCGAGTCGGCCATCATGTAGATCGCATTGAACGATTCCTGCCTGACACGCTCGCCGTTGCGGTCGACGACCTCCTCGTGGGAGAGCTGTTCCATCATCGCCTTGGCAACCTGGTCGCCGGCACGACCCCAGATATCCACCACCTTGTTGTAGCGCTCGCCATCGGTGACCAGGCCGGTCTGATATTGCTGGGCGATCTCCTTCACTTCGCGCGCGGCGGCACCGATGATGCTGCCCTTCTGCGTCGGGACGAGCATGTCGTCGACGGCAATCGAGATGCCGGCGCGGGTGGCGAGCGAGAAACCGGCATTCATCAGCCGGTCTGCGAACACCACCGTCTCCTTCAGCCCGCAGCGCC
>JBBIUI010000052.1:0-17121 GCA_037440385.1 Rhodocyclales bacterium
GCGCGGACCGGCGGGCTCTGGTGTTCTCGGCGCCGATCCATGGCATGCCGACCGGGCCGGAGGACATTCTGTCGCAATCACCCGCACCCGGCCGCGTGCTGGGCAGCGTCACCGTGGAACTGAGCCGCGGTGAGATCCTCGCCGCGCGCATGAAGCTGCTGGTGTTCGGCGTCGCGCTCGCCTGCGGCGCGCTGGTGGCCGCGATGCTGCTCGCGGCCCGGCTCAGCCTCCAGATCTCCGTGCCGCTGCGCAGCCTCGCGGAGACGGTCCGGCGCATCGGGCGAGGCGATCTCGAGGCCCGGGCGGAATCGGCGGCATCGGGGGAAATCCTGGAGCTCGAGCGCGGCGTCAATGCGATGGCGCAGGAGCTGCGCATCGCGCGCGACGCGCTGGAGGCGCGGGTGCGCGAAGCCACCGCCGAGCTGTCCCGGCAGAAGGAAAAGGCGCCGTTGCCGTCCCTCGCGAAGACCCGCTTTCTCGCCGCGGCCAGTCACGACCTGCGCCAGCCCATGCACGCGCTGGTGCTGCTGGTGGGAGCCCTGCGGGCGGGCGAAGCGCCCGAACGAGCCGCCTCGATCATTGCGCGCATCCAGGCTTCGGTGGATGCGATGCAGGATCTGTTCACCGCGCTGCTGGACGTCTCGCGGCTCGATGCGGGGGCGATCGAAGCGCATCCTCGTGCCTTCGCGCTCTCGCCCGTGCTCGTGCGGGTGTGTGAAGCGTTCTCCGCTTGCGCCGAATGCCGCCATCGGTTCGACGGGTGTACTCCGGCGCCCGCGGGGGCCTGCGAAGCGTTTTCCGGCGACGCCGGCGCGAAGGGTCTGTCGCTTCGGATCGTACCCACTCGGCTGTGGGTGCGAGCCGATCCGGTCCTCGTGGAGCGCATCGTGCGCAATCTCGTTTCCAACGCCGTGCGTTACACGCGCCGCGGGGGCGTGCTGGTGGGTTGCCGCAGGCGGGGCGACGCGGTGCGCGTCGAGGTCTGGGACACCGGTGTGGGCATCGCACCCGAGCACCAGCAGGAGATCTTCCAGGAATTCGTTCAGCTCGACAACCCGGAACGCGACCGCTCCAGGGGGCTGGGGCTGGGGCTTGCGATCGTGCAGCGGCTCGCGCGGCTGCTCGATACCCGCATCGAGCTTCGTTCCCGGCCCGGACGCGGTTCGGTGTTCTCCGTGCTGCTCGCGCGCACCCCGCCCGAGGCGCACGCGCAGCCGCCGCCCGGCAATGGCGTCGCGGATACCGGGGTGCTGCGCGGCAGCCTGATCATGGCGATCGACGACGATGCGGCGGCGCGCGGCTCCTTGCATGAGCTGTTGCGCGGCTGGGGCTGTTACACCGTCATCGCCGCCTCCGGGGCGCAGGCGATGGCGAGCCTCGAGGCGCTGGAGCGCGAACCGGACCTGATCCTTTGCGACTATCGTCTGCCGGGTTCCGAAAACGGCATCGATCTGATGCTGCGTTTGCGCAGCGGGCTGGCGACGCGGCCGGCGCTGGCCGTCGTCACCGGCGACACGTCCGCCGGCGTGGCCGCGCATGCGCGCCGGCACCGCATCGCGCTGCTGTACAAGCCGGTGCGCCCGGCCGAACTGGCCGCGCTGATGGCGCGACTGCTCGCGCCCGACCAGGCGTGAGGCGATCCGTCCGGACCGCTGCGCGCCGGCCTGCGTGCGCATGCGACCTTCGTCGCGCCGACTTCCGTTCGATTGTCGCCCGGCATCGATGCACCTATCTTGTCCGGGCAGGCAGGCCGCGGCGCGCGGCTCGCCGCTCGCCGTCCATTGGAGCGACGAAACCCGAACGGAGGACAGCACCATGCATGCGACACACCCCGATCCCACGATGTTCAACGAGCAGGGCATCACCTGGCATGGTGTCGCCTTCCTCGCCAAGGCGGCCGCCGTGGCAGGCGCGCTGTCGCTGCTCGGCTGGCTCGCGATCGACAACTTTCCGGACGTCGGCTTCCAGACGACCCTCGACCTGCCCGCGCCGCCGGCACCTTCCGTGCAATCGACGACCGAGCAGCGCATCCGGGACGAAGTGGCCTCGTCGGTGGGCGCGCCGCCGCGCGCCGACGATGGCAATCTCTTTGCGAACGAGTTCGAATGTGTCGTGCGCATGCACGCCGATCCGACGAGCTGCTGAACCGCGGCGCCGGTCGAGGCCGGCCGCATCGGCGCCGGCTTCGACCGGCCCATCGGCACGCGCGAGTGTGGCGAGGCGATTCGCGGGCAGAGCGGCGCGCGGGCGACGCGCCCATGGCAGCGCATGGGAACGCGAAGCGCGCGCGGCAGCATGCCGCAACGCGTGCGCCCGGGCGCGTCCGCCCCGCAGCGCCGCAGGACGAACGATCCGGGCTCATTCGACCTTGGTCTGACAGACGTCGGTCCAATTGTGTCCGGACCCCGCCGGGCCTATCTTGTCCGCAATGCCGCAAGGCAGATCCGCACCCCGCGGCAGTGTCCGCCGCGCGGTGCAACGAACCTCACAGGAGACCCACCATGAAGAAGATCGCCACCCTGATCGCCGCCGTCGCGATGTTCTCGACGCTCGCCATCTCGCCGGCGCAAGCCGAACCCGAAGGGTATTCGATGCTCAATTCCGGCGCCGTCGCGGGTCAGACCGTCTTTACGCCGTACACGCCGTAACGCGGGAAGCGGCCGGCCGCGGGGGACCGGCCGCATGATGACGAAGTCATCGGCGGATGCGCTGCGGATCCACCCGTTGCGCATCCGCCGTTTCGACACCCTCCCGGCCTGCCGTACATTCCCGTCGTTGTCTTCCCCCTCCTTGCGAGGAGCCCCCCGTCCTTGCGAGGAGCGCAGCACCCTCCCGTCGTCCTTGCGAGGAGCGTAGCGACGAAGCAATCTCGTTGCATGCCGGGCGGCCGAACGCGCTTCGCGCGCGATGGCTTCGTCGGGCTTCGCCGTCCTCGCATCCTCGCCACGACAGGATGTCGGGGCTTCGTCGGCGTGCGACCTTCTCGCAATGACCGGCCATCGGGGTTGCGCCGGCGTCGAGTCGACCGGACCGTTCGATCCGGCTGCTGGATGGCGATCAGCCGCCGGCGAGCGGGGTTTCCATCCGCCAGCCCAGCCGACCGACCTGGATCACCGCCTGCGTGCGCGACATCACCTTCAGCGCGCGCAGCACCGCGGTGACATGTGCCTTCACCGTGGCCTCGGCGATGCCGAGCTCGCGCGCGATCAGCTTGTTCGGTTTTCCGCGCAGCATCAGCCGCAGCACCTCGACCTGACGCGCGGTCAGGCCGAGGTCTTCGGGCCGCGTGTCCGGCGCGAGGTGCGACGGCCCCGACTCCGGCAGCACCGCCTCCCCGTTGCCTTGCGCGAGCACATGCGGCGGCACGTAGATGCCGCCGAGCAGGACCAGGCGCAATGCCCCGACGACGATCTCGTGTCCGGAATTCTTCGGGATGAAGCCGGCCGCGCCCTGGGCGATGGCGCGCTCGACGAGCCCGCGATCGTCGCTGGCCGAGACCACCACGACGACGATGGCCGGATGCCGCGCGCGCAGCTCGGCGAGCAGTTCGAGCCCCTTCGCACCCGGCAGGGCGAGGTCGAGCAGGATGAGCTTGAGCTCCGGATTGGCCTCGGCGGCCGACAGCGCGCCGGGTGCGTCGACGGCTTCGAGCACCTGAACGGAACGGTTGATCTGCCGCAGGACTTCCCGCAGGGCCTGCCGGATCAGCGGGTGATCGTCGACGACCAGAACTTTCATGGCGGTGTTCTCCTGCCTGCCCGCGGGCGCGGCGCGTCGCGATGCCTGGTCGCAGTCTAGACGAATCGCGCGAGCGGTGCGCGGCGTCGCACGGGCGGGCGCGGCGCCGGCGCACGAGGGCAGGCCGCAGCGCGCGCCTCGCAGGATCCGTTCCTTCCTCGCTTGCCGATCGTAGAATCGCGCATGGGTCGCGCCCGTCCATTCATGCTTCTGGCATTCCTGCTGGCGCTTGCCGTCCTCGCCCAGGCGGCACGCGCGCGAATCGAGGTGCGCGACGACACCGGCCGCAGCGTGCGGCTGGCGCGGCCGGCGCAGCGCATCGTCAGCCTGTCGCCGGATCTGACCGAGATCCTGTTCGACATCGGCGCGGGTGGCCGGACGGTGGGTGCCGTGCAGTTCAGCGACTACCCCGAAGCGGCCCGGGCGATCCCGCGGGTGGGCGCCCACGATCACATCGACCTGGAAGCCGTGATCGCGCTCGAGCCGGACCTCGTCCTCGCCTGGCAAAGCGGCAACCCGGCCGGCCAGGTGGCGAAGCTGAAGGATCTCGGCCTGCCCGTGTATCTGTCCCAGCCCGGACGACTCGAGGACGTCGCGGCGAGCCTGGAGCGGCTCGGCGAACTGGCCGGCACGGCACCCGCGGCTCGCGCCGCCGCGCAGCGGTTCCGTGCGCGGCTGGCCGCGCTGCGCGGCCGTTATGGCGGGCGCGCGCCGGTACGCACCTTCTACGAGGTGTGGAATGAGCCGCTGATGACCGTGGGCGGGCAGCAGATCATCTCGGACGTGATCCGGCTGTGCGGGGGCGAGAACGTGTTCGCCGCGCTCAAGCCGATGGCGGCCGCCGTCGCCGTCGAGGCGGTGATCGAGGCGAATCCCGAGGCCATCGTCGCCAGCGGCATGGACGAGCAGCGACCGGAATGGCTGGATGCGTGGCGGCGCTGGCACGCGCTGACCGCGGTCGCGCGCGACAACCTGTTCTTCGTTCCTCCCGATCAGCTCCAGCGCCACACGGCGCGCATCCTCGATGGCGCCGAGCGGCTGTGCCTGCATCTGGAGGCCGCCCGCTCGCGCCGGCCGAGGTGACGGCTCATTCGGGCACGAAGAGGCGGCGGTGGCCATCGCGAAGCTCGCGCAGCGGCCAGGCGTACAGCTTGGACAGCGAGCGCTCGTCGAGCACCGCCTCCACCGGTCCTGCGAGCGTTTCCCCGTCGCCGAACAGCAACAGCGCGGAGTCGGCGTGGCGCAATGC
This sequence comes from Rhodocyclales bacterium, assembly GCA_037440385.1. GTDB lineage: Bacteria > Pseudomonadota > Gammaproteobacteria > Burkholderiales > Rhodocyclaceae > CG2-30-68-42. The sequence continues at coordinate 4,988 of JBBIUI010000052.1, forward strand.
CAGGTTGACATCGTGGAGCACCATGACGATGGCAACGCCGTCGCCGCGCGCGCGCCGCGTCAGGGATTCGAGCACCGCGATCCTATGGTTCAGATCGAGATGGGCGAGCGGTTCGTCGAGCAGCGCGACGCGCGGGCACTGGGCCAGCACGGTGGCGATCGCCAGGCGCTGGCGTTCGCCGCCCGAGAGCGTATGCACGTCGCGCGCATCCAGCCTGGCCAGACCGACCTCGGCGAGCGCCTCGCGAGCGATGCGTTCGTCATCGACGCTCTCCCACGCCCAGCGGCCCAGATGGGGGTGACGCCCGGTCAGCACCGTTTCGAGCACGCTGGACGGGAACGGGTCGATCGCGACCTGCGGCAGGTAGCCGCGCAGCCTGGCCGCGCGGCGCGCGCCCAGCTCCCGGTAACGGCTGCCGCACAGCTCGACGGTGCCCGCATTCGGCGCGCGCAATCCGGCCAGCGTCGCGAGCAGCGTGCTCTTGCCGGTGCCGTTTCGCCCGAGCACGGCCAGCCGTTCGCCCGGCCCGATGGAAACATCGAGCCGTTGCGCGACGCGGGTGGCGCCGATCGACACGGTCAGTTGCCGGGTCGCGAGCAGCGGCGTCGTCATGACGATCCCGCGTGCGGCTCGCGCGAGAGCAGGTAGAGGAACACCGGCACGCCGATCAATGCGGTGAGCACGCCGACCGGAAGCTGCTGCGGCGCGACGAGGGTGCGCGCGAGCGTGTCGGCCAGCGTCAGCAGGGCTCCGCCCGCGGCGGCCGCCGCCGGCAGCAGCACGCGCTGGTCGTTGCCCAGGGCGAGCCGCACCAGATGCGGCACGATCAGTCCGACGAAGCCGACGCTGCCGGCCGTGGTGACCGCCGCCGCGGTGGCCAGTGAGGCCAGCAGGTAGATGCCGATGCGCAGCCCCGCCACCGGAACCCCGAGCGCGCGGGCCGTGAGTTCGCCGCGCGCGAGCAGGTTGAGGTCGCGTGAAAACGGCAGCGCCGCGGCGAGGCTCACGCCGAGCACGAACAGCGCGGGCCCGGGCGAGCCGGCGTGGGCGAGATCGCCCATCAGCCAGAACAGCATTCCCCGCAACGTGTTCTCGGGGGCCAGGGTCAGGATCAGCGCCACGATCGCACCGCAACCCGAGGCGACGATCACTCCGGTGAGAAGCAACCTCGTGTGCGTCCACGAGCCCTCGCCGCGCGAGAGCGCGAAAACCAGCAGCGTCGCGGCGAGTGCGCCGGCGAACGCGCCCCCATCGACGAAGATCAGCGGCAGCCCCGCCAGCATCGCCGCGAGCGCACCCACGGAGGCTCCGCCCGAAATGCCGAGCACATAGGGGTCGGCCAGCGGATTCTTCAGCAGCACCTGCATCAGGCTGCCCGCAGCCGCGAGCAGGCCGCCGCAGGCGAACGCGGCCAGCGCCCGCGGCAGGCGCAGCGTGCGCACGACCTGCGCGCTCACCCCGTCGCCCTGTCCGGCGAGCGCGCGCAGCACGTCCGCCACGGGGATCGAAAGGCTGCCTGCCGCCAGCGCGATCACCAGGCTCGCGAGCGCGAGCAGCGCGAGTGCCGAGAGGACGTACACGGCGCGGCGTCGGCTCGCCATCTTCAGTCGAAGCGCACTTCGGCGCTCACGAACACGCTGCGCCGGGGCTCCGGATAGGCGTTGAAGGTCGTCGGCGTGGTCGGCGAATCGACGATGGCATACGACGTGTACGCCCGGTCGAACAGGTTGTTCACCGCTGCCGCCAGCCTCAGCTTGCCGATCTCGTGGCTCAGGCTCACGTCGGCCGTCGTGTAGGCCGGCATCTTGCGGAAGCGGTTGGCCTGATCATTGTCGTAACGCTGCGTGCCGACGTGATTGACGGCGAGCAACAGCCGCGTGTGCGCACCGGCCTGCCAGCCGAGCGTCGCGCCGGCGCGATGGCGCGCGACGAGCGGCACCTCGTTGCCGGAGACATCGACGCCGCCGTAGCTTCCGGTGCGAAACCGCGCATCCGTCAGCGCGTAGCGTGCGGACAGATCGAGCGTGCGCTGCGGCCGGAACGCCGCCTCGAGCTCGAGGCCGCGCCTGCGCGTGGGCGACAGGTTGATGTTCTGTCCGCCGAAACCGACCAGCGGAACGAAATGCAGTTCGTTGGTCAGCGCGATGTCGAACAGCGAGGCGCGCAGCCGCGCACCGCTGCGCCGGTATTCCAATGCGATGTCGCGATCGCGCGATTCCTGCGGGGCGAGCAGGTCCGCGCACGGCGGGAAGAAGCAGCGGTTCTCATCGACGTTGGCCACGCGGAAGCTGCGGCCGATGCGCGCGATCAGCGCGAGGCCGGCGGCCAGTCGCTGGCGCACCGACAGATCGAACGCGTTGAGGCTATCGGTCTTCTCGCGCCGCGGCAGCGGCGTAGCCGATTCGGCGGTAGAGATGCGCACGCGCTCGTGCCGCCAGCCGGCCGCGAGCCGTGTCGCGGGCGTGAACTGAAGGTGATCCTGCACGTACAGCGCCTGATTGCGCTGGGTCGCGGTCTCGTGAGTCGGCGACGGGAAACCGAAAAAGGTCAGCACCGAATCGTTCGTGTAGTCCCAGTCGCTGAAGTCCAGTCCGGCGATCAGCACGTTGTCCATCCCGCCGGGCGCAGCCGCCCATTTCAGCCGCGGCGAAACGCTCGCCACGCGGGCGTCGACGGCGGAATCGAAACTGCCGCCGAAAAATTCGAAATGGGACCGGCTGTCCTTCGCCCGCCAGCCCAGGTCCGCCGCCAGCGTCAGTGGCCCCGCATGGCGCTCGCCGGCAAGTCCGACGTGCCAGCCGTCGAGCTGCGCGTGATCGTTCGGCGTCGCCGTGCCGCGCGGGTCGCCGGCCAGTTGCGCCTCGCTGCGAGCGCCGGGAAGCCGCGAGCGCTGGCGTTCGGCGCCGAAGCGCAGCGCGCCCTCTCCCGTGGGAACGGTGAGCCGCCACTCACCGCTGGCGTTGTCCTGGCTTGCGGCATTGTTGGCGCGATAGTTGTCGCTGTCATGATGGCTCGCACGCAATGCAAGCCCGAACGCGTCACCGGAAACCCCGCCGCTCACGCGAAGTTCGCGCGTGTCATGGCTGCCGGCGCCTGCGTACGCGGTCGCGGCGGGAAGCGCGGCGGTCGCAGGTTTCGTGATGACGTTGATGGTGCCGGCGGTGGCTCCCCCGCCATAGAGCACCGCGCCCGCGCCGCGCAGGATCTCGATGCGCTCGATGGCCTCCGGCGGGATGCCCGACAGCCTCGCGGATGCCAGCTCGTTCTCGCTGATGCGCTGGCCATCGAGCAGCACCAGCGTATTCTGGTCGCCCGTCACGCCGAAGCCGCGCAGGTCCAGCGGAGCGTCGGGCGTACCCAGGAAACTGATGCGGGTATGCACGCCGCCCAGCTTGTCGAGGACTTCGGCGAGCGAGCGTGCGCCGAGGTCGCGGATTTGCGCGGCGGTGATGACCTGCACCCCGATCGGGGTCTCCAGGGCCGGTGCGGCGAATCGCGTGGCGGTCACCACGACGAGCGGCTCTTCATCGGATTGCGCGAGTGCGAGGGCAGGAACGGCGCAGGCGGTCGCCAGCGCCACGGCAGGCAGAACGGATTTCATGAGGCTCCCCTGACGGCGAACGTGCGTCCCCGCACGCCACCGGTTCGAACACGATGCGAACACGACACCGAGGGGAGCGAAGCGGAGCGGATCTCCGTCCGGAGCCGCTCCCCGCGGCATCACCGTGACGCGTCGCGAGGCCGGTATCCGGGCTTGCAAGAGGTGGCCTCTGCGGAGGCCGGAGCGCGCCGCCTTCCCACGCTTCACGCGTAGTGGCTGCCGGAACCTGGCGGATCCGGCGTGGCGCGCCCGTACTTGCTCACCGTTGCGGGGGCAGCACAGGCTTCGAACCTGTTTCCCGTTCAACCCCTCCGGCGCGACGCCGGGCGGGGCACCTCGAAACGCATGCCCGCTCGATGCGGGCGGCAGGAATTATACGCGAGCCGCCGGGCGCCGGCCCATCGCGGCCTCGCGACATCGTTGACCGCGCGCGCCCGGCGCCTCTATAGTTCGCCCATGGAGCACGAAATCTCATCGCTGGAACGCAGCCTCGATCAGCTTCTCGCGCTGTGCGAGCGGCTGCGCTGGGAGAACCACGAGCTGCGCCTGCGCGCGGCGGGCCTGGAGGACGAGCGCAGGCGTCTGGGCGAGCGGATGGAAACGGCCCGCGCGCGCCTCGAAGCGCTGCGGGAGCGCCTGCCGGCATGAGCGCGCCGTCGGGCACCGCCGAGGTGACGCTGCTGGGCCGGCGCTACCGCGTCGCCTGCGAACCCGGCCAGCGGCCACAGCTCGACGCGGCGGCCGCCTACCTGGACGGCAGGCTGCGGGAACTGTCCGAGCGCACGCATGCGCTCGGAGAGCGGCTGGCGGTGATGGCGGCACTGAACCTCGCGGACGAACTGCTCGAGCTGAAGTCTTCCCGGGGTATGGACGTCGACGCGCTCAAGGGTAGAATCTCCGCCATGGGCAGGCGAATCGACGATGCCCTGGCGCAACAGGAGCCGCTGTTCTGACCTCGTGGAGCAGGTACCGATCAATCCCCTGCGGTGTTCGTCAAGGCCAACTATTCCTTGAACCGATACATCGGCATCATGGTCGCCGACCGTACCAGCCGCTGTTGCGAGCGCCCCTTTCGGGGAGCACCTGATGCGGCGGGAAGGCGACCGCCCTTGAACCTTGGGTTCGGGATGCCGGCCTGACGGCACACGCGGGGGGCCAATTCCGGAAGTTCGAGCGCGGCAGCCGCCGCGCTCGTCCGTAGCGCCGACCGTCATGCAACCCGATCGCAGCGAAACACTCCGCGCCCTGGCCGCGCGCCGCATCCTGATGCTCGACGGCGCGATGGGCACGATGATCCAGCGCCACGGCCTCGGCGAGGCGGACTATCGGGGCAGCCGGTTCGCGTCCTGGCAGTGCGAGCTCAAGGGCAACAACGATCTGCTGAATCTGACCCGACCCGAGCTGATCCGCTCCATCCACGCGGCCTATCTCGATGCCGGCGCGGACATCCTCGAGACCAACACCTTCAATTCGAACGCCGTCTCGCAGGCCGACTACGGGCTGTCCTCGCTCGCGCGCGAGCTGAACTTCGCCGGCGCGCGACTGTGCCGCGAACTGTGCGACGAGGCGCTCGCACGCGATCCGGCCAGGCCGCGCTTCGTCGCCGGCGTGCTCGGGCCGACTTCGCGTACCTGCTCGCTGTCGCCCGACGTGAATGATCCGGGCTTTCGCAACATCGACTTCGACACGCTGCGTGCGGCCTATCGCGAGGCGCTCGAAGGACTCCTCGAAGGCGGCGTCGACCTGCTGCTGGTGGAGACCGTGTTCGACACGCTCAACGCCAAGGCGGCCGTGTTCGCGATCGAGGAAGCGTTCGAGCGGCACGGGCAGCGGCTGCCGGTGATGATCTCGGGCACCATCACCGATGCGTCCGGGCGCACCCTCTCCGGGCAGACCGCGGAGGCGTTCTGGATCTCGCTCGCGCACGTGCGGCCGTTCTCGTTCGGGCTGAACTGCGCGCTCGGCGCCCGCGAGCTTCGCGCCCACGTCGCGCAGCTCGCGCGGCTGTGCGATTGCCTGGTCTCGGCCCACCCCAATGCCGGGCTGCCGAACGCCTTCGGCGGATACGACGACAGCCCGCAGAGCATGGCCGCGCAGATGCGCGAATGGGGCGAAGGCGGGATCCTCAACATCGCCGGCGGTTGCTGCGGCACGACACCGGAACACATCCGTGCGATCGGCGAGGCGCTGCGCGGCATCGCCCCGCGCGCGGTCCCGGTCATCGAGAAGCGGCTGCGCCTGGCGGGGCTGGAGCCCCTGTCGATCGGCGACGACACGCTGTTCGTCAATGTCGGCGAGCGCACCAACGTGACCGGCTCGCGCGCCTTCGCCCGCATGATCCTGGAGGGACGTTTCGAGGATGCGGTGCAGGTCGCGCGCGCCCAGGTCGAGAACGGCGCCCAGATGATCGACGTCAATCTCGACGAGGCGATGCTCGACTCGAAGGCGGCGATGGTGCGCTTCCTGAACCTGATCGCGACCGAACCGGACATCGCGCGCGTGCCGGTGATGATCGATTCCTCGAAATGGGAGGTGATCGAGGCGGGGCTGATGTGCGTGCAGGGAAAGGGCGTCGTCAACTCCATTTCGCTGAAGGAGGGCGAAGGCGAGTTCCTGCGCCGCGCGCGGCTCGTGCGCCGCTACGGGGCGGCGGCGATCGTCATGGGCTTCGACGAGCGCGGACAGGCCGATACGCTCGAGCGGCGCCGCGCGATCGCCCGGCGCGCCTACGATACGCTGGTCGCCGACGGCTTTCCTGGCGAGGACATCATCTTCGATCCCAACGTTTTCGCGATCGCGACCGGCATCCCGGCGTGGCAGATGGCGCAGGCCGACTTCATCGAGGCGACGCGCTGGATCCGTGCCGAGCTGCCGCACGCGCGCGTGTCGGGTGGCATCTCGAACGTGAGCTTCAGCTTCCGCGGCAACGATGCGATGCGCGAAGCGATCCACACGGTGTTCCTGTACCACGCGGTGCGCGCCGGGCTGACGATGGGCATCGTCAACGCCGGCCAGCTCGGTGTGTTCGAGGAACTCGAACCGGGGCTGCGCGAGGCGGTCGAGGACGTCGTGCTCGACCGGCGTGCGGAGGCCGGCGAGCGGCTCGTCGAGCTCGCGCACACGCTCACCGGCCGCGCGCGCGGGGCGGCCCAGGATCTCGAATGGCGCGCCTGGCCGGTCGCGAAGCGGCTCGAGCATGCGCTGGTCAGGGGCATCACGGAATTCATCGTCGAGGACACGGAACGGGCGCGCAGCGAAGCCGCCAACCCGATCGAAGTCATCGAAGGCCCGCTGATGGACGGCATGAACGTCGTCGGCGAGCTGTTCGGGCAGGGCAAGATGTTCCTGCCCCAGGTCGTGAAGAGCGCGCGCGTGATGAAGCGCGCGGTGGCTTATCTGACCCCGTTCATCGAGGCGGGAAAGTCCGCGGAACAACGCGCCAAGGGCACGATCGTGCTGGCCACGGTCAAGGGCGACGTGCATGACATCGGCAAGAACCTCGTCGGCGTCGTGCTCGGCTGCAACAACTACCGGGTCATCGATCTCGGCGTGATGGTGCCGTGCGAGAAGATCCTTTCGGCGGCGCGCGAGCACAAGGCCGACGCCATCGGGCTGTCGGGCCTGATCACGCCCTCGCTGGAGGAGATGGCGCAGGTCGCCGGCGAGATGCAGCGCCAGGGCTTCACGCTGCCGCTGCTGATCGGCGGTGCGACCACCTCGCGCGCGCATACCGCGGTGAAGATCGCGCCCAACTACGGCGGGCCGACCGTCTATGTTCCGGACGCCTCGCGCGCCGTCGGTGTGGCCGCCGGATTGCTGTCCGAAGAACACGGCGCGGGGTACGCCAGCCGCATCGCCGAGGACTATGCGCGGGTGCGCGCCGCGCACGCGGGCAGGCAGGCGACGGCGCTGGTGCCGCTGGCGGTCGCGCGCAGCCGCCGTTACGCCTGCACGTGGGACGGGGACTGTGCACCGGTGCCGCCGCGCGAGACCGGATTGCATACGCTCGCCGATTACGATCTCGCGCGGCTCGTGCCTTTCATCGACTGGGGGCCGTTCTTCCAGGCCTGGGATCTCTCCGGAAGCTATCCGCAGATCCTCGAAGATCCCCGGGTCGGCGACAGCGCCCGCAGCGTGCTGCGCGACGGGCAGGCCATGCTCGAGCGGATCGTGCGCGAGAAATGGCTGGCCGCGCGGGCGGTCTTCGGACTGTTCCCCGCCAATTCGCAAGGCGATGACATCGTGCTGTACGCGGACGACGCCCGCAGCCGCGTCCTGATGACCTGGCACAACCTGCGCCAGCAACATGAGCGACCCGCGGGCAAGCCGCACTACTGCCTGGCGGATTTCGTCGCACCGCGCGGCGTACCGGACTGGGCCGGCGCCTTCGTCCTGACTGCCGGCATCGGCATCGAGGCGAAGCTCGCGCAGTTCGAGGCGGCGCACGACGACTACGACGCGATCCTGATCAAGGCGCTCGCCGACCGCCTCGCGGAAGCCTTCGCCGAGCATCTGCATGCGCGGGTGCGGCGCGAATTCTGGGGTTATGCGGCGGACGAGGCGATGTCGAACGCGGAGCTTATCGCCGAAAAGTACCGGGGCATCCGGCCCGCACCCGGTTATCCGGCCTGTCCCGATCATACCGAGAAGGGCGCGCTGTTCGCGGCCCTGGAGCCCGCCGCCCGGATCGGCGTGAGCCTCACCGAGAGCTTCGCGATGCACCCGGCCGCGTCGGTGTCGGGATTCTACCTGGCGCATCCGGCAGCGCGCTATTTCGCCGTGCCGCGTATCGGAACCGATCAGCTCGAGGACTATGCCGCGCGCAAGGGCACGACGGTCGACGAAGCGCGCCGCTGGCTGGCGCCGTTGCTGTGACGCGCGCTCACACCCCCCAGAGCACCGGCAGCTCTTCGCGGCGAGCGTGTTCCAGCAGGCCGATCAGCGGCAGCGCGCGCTGGCCGAGGCTGACGAAGCGGCGCTCGCCGTCGGCTTCGCGATCGGTGTCCTCGTCCTGGGGGCCGAGCGGCTTCGGTGCGGCCTTGTCGGCGGCGAGCGCCCGGCGCAGCCGGTCGAGCGCCTCGGGTACCTCGAATGCGGTGACGATGCCCCGCTCGCCGGGCTGCTTGCCCATGATCTCCATCAGCGCGAACGCGACCTCGCCGAACATCAGGACGTCGGCCGCACCTTGCGCCTTGAACACGATCAGCATCGGTAGGAACGATCTACGCGACCGGCGGGTTGCCAGTGTATCGCACGCCGTGGCGGCCGGCGTGCGCGGCCGGGCGCTCGCACGTTCGAGCGGCTCGTCGAGGCTCGCGAGCTCGGATCGATCGGGCATGCACGCTGCTTCGCCTTCGAAGCGTGGCGCATGAAGCCGCCCGAGCCGGGCCTCTGGCGCATCTTCCTGCCGTTCGCGCTGGGCTACTACCTGTCCTATGCGCTGCGCACGGTCAATGCCGTGATCGCCCCGGATCTGACCCGGGAGTTTTCGCTGACCTCGTCCGATCTCGGCCTTCTGACCAGCACCTATTTCCTGACGTTCGGCGCGTTCCAGATTCCGCTGGGCATCCTGCTCGACCGCTACGGCGCGCGCCGCGTGGAAGCCGCGCTGCTCGCGCTGTGCGCAGCCGGCACGGCGCTGTTCGCGCTCGGAACCGGATTTTCCGGGCTCGTGCTCGGGCGCGCGCTGATCGGCCTGGGCGTGTCGGCGTGCCTGATGGCGAGCCTGAAGGCGTTCCACCAATGGTTCCCGTCCGAGCGCCAGCCCTCGCTGATGGGTGCCATCATGGTCGCGGGCACGCTGGGCGCGCTGACAGCCAGCACGCCGCTGGAGCTGGCCTTGCCGGCGATGGGCTGGCGCGGGGTGTTCTGGCTGCTGACCGCGCTCGCACTCGCCGCCGCCGCGCTGGTGCTCACGGTGCCGGAGCGGCGCAGCGGCCTTGCGGCCGAGCCGCTCGCGGCGCAGTTGAGCGGAGTCGCCCGCATCTTCGCCGCGCCGGTGTTCTGGCGCTTCGCGCCGCAGGCCTGCTTCATCGTCGGCGGCTTTCTGGCGTTGCAGGGACTGTGGGCGGTGCCGTGGCTGATGGCGACGGGCGCGATGACGCGCTCCGCGGCGGCCGCCCATCTGTTCGGTCTCAATGCGGCGCTGCTCGCCGGCTATCTGGGGGTCGCGCTGTTCGCGGGCCGGCTCGCCCGCATGGGGCTGCCACCGGCCCGCCTGCTGACGCTGGGCAGCGGCGGGGCGGTCGCCGTGCTGTTTCTCGCACTGGCCGACGCCGCGCCTGCGTGGCTGGTCTGGTCGGCGCTGGGCGTGGCGATGTCCGCAGGCAATCTGTCGTATCCGCTGCTCAGTTCGTGCTTCGGCGCGCAGATGGCGGGCCGCGCGAACACCGCGCTGAACCTGGCCACCTTCGTCGGAGCGTTCGGCATCCAGTGGGGCTTCGGTGCGCTCGTCGATGCGTTCTCCGCGTACGGCGCGGCACGGGCATCGAGCTTCCGCTTCGCGCTCGCCGTGCTCGCAAGCGCCCAGCTCGCCGCCTTCCTGTGGTTCCGCGCGGGACTGGCCCGCCATTTCCCGGCCCGCTGAGGGGCGCGCCGGCGCGTCAGAACTCGAGCGGATCGACGTCGATGTGCCAGCGCAGTTCGCGTGGCTGAGTCAGCTGATACAGTCGGGGCACCCAGGCGCCGAGAAAAGCCTGCAGCGCCGCGCGCCGGCCGGACTCCACCAGCAGTTGCGCGCGTTCCCAGCCGGCCCGTCGCGCAAGGTGCATCGGCACCGGATCGTAGAGCGTGACGGCGCCCGCCAGCGGCGCCGCCTCGCGGGCGGCCAGACCGAGGAAGGCCAGCGCCTGATCGAGGCAGCGAGACTGAGCCCGCAACAGCGCCTGGAAACGGAAGGGCGGGAAGCCGGCCTGCCGGCGTTCCTCGAGCGCAATGCGCGCGAAACCGGGATAGTCGTGAGCCATGAGCGCGGCGAACAGCGGGTGTTGCGGATATTCCGTCTGGATCAGCACTTCTCCGGGCAACTCGGCGCGGCCGCTGCGCCCGGCCACCTGCATCAGCTGCGCGAACAGCCGCTCGGGTGCGCGGAAGTCGGCGGCGAACAGCGAGGCGTCGGCATTGACGACGCCGACCAGCGTCAGTTGCGGGAAGTCGTGTCCCTTCGCAAGGATCTGGGTGCCGACCATCACCTGCGTTTCCCCGGCACGTATCGCCGCGAGCATCGCCCGCCATTGCCGCATCGAGCCGATGCTGTCGCGATCCGCCCGTACGATGCGCGCGCCGGGCAATCGTGCCCGAAGCGCGGCCTCCACGCGCTGGGTGCCGCGGCCCAGCGGCCGCAGGTCCTGATTGCCGCAATCGGGACAGGCGCGCGGCAGCCGCTCGGCGTGGCCGCAATGGTGGCAGCGCAGCGCGTGCCCGGCGAGGTGTACGACCAGGTTGGCCGAGCAGTCCCGGCACCGGCTCACCCAGGCGCAGGCCGGGCAGCTCAGCACCGGTGCATAGCCGCGCCGGTTCAGGAACACCAGGCTCTGCTCGCCGCGTGCGAGGCGCGCCTCGATCGCCTCGAGCAACGCCGCGCTCAGGCCTTCCTCGAGATTCATCCGGCGCGTGTCGACGCAGCGGATGCACGGCAGCGCCGCTTCGCGCGCGCGGCGCTCGAGCGCGAGCAGCCGGTAGCGCCCGCTCGACGCATGGTGGTAACTCTCGAGCGAGGGGGTCGCCGAGCCGAGCACGATCGGCACGCCGCGCAGCCGCGCGCGCAGGACCGCGAGATCGCGCGCCGAGTAACGCACGCCTTCCTGCTGCTTGAACGACGCGTCGTGTTCCTCGTCGACGAGGATCAGTGCGAGCCGATCGAGCGGGGTGAACACTGCGAGCCGGGTGCCGAGAACGATATCGGCCTCGCCGGACAGTGCGCACAGATAGCCGCGCAGCCGTTCGCCCTCGGGCAGCGCGCTGTGCAGGCTGACGAGGTGCGCGCCGGGGAAACGCTCCGCGATCCGCCCGTGCAGCTGCGGCGTCAGTCCGATTTCGGGTACCAGCACGAGGCTCTGGCGTCCGGCCTCGAGCGCGCTGCGGATCAGTTCCAGGTAGACCTCGGTCTTGCCGCTGCCGGTCACGCCGAACAGCAGGAACGGGGCATAGCGCCCGAAGCCGCCGCGCACGGCCTCGACCGCGGCGCGCTGTTCGGGCAACAGTTCGACGCCGGGCGAGGCGCCCGTCGGCCCGGGCAGCGTGGTGGGCGCGATCCAGCCCGCCGCTTCGAGCGCGGCGAGTTCAGGCGCGATGCGGCTCACGATTCGGGCCAGCGCGGCGCGCGCAGCCGGCCCTTCCGAGAGCGCCTCCAGCACTCGCCTGCGCCGGCTGCGCGCGGCGAGCGTAGCGATCGCCGCTCGTCCGGCCCCGGTGAGCAGATAGGCCGCGTCGCGTCGCGTCGCGAGCTTGCGTGCGGGCGTTTTCAGCGCGGGAGGCAGCGCGAGCGCCGCCACCTCGCCGATCGGATGGTGGTAATAGGCGCTGCAGAAACGGA
>JBBIUI010000053.1:0-16693 GCA_037440385.1 Rhodocyclales bacterium
CCCAGCCATGCCGGTCGGCCAGCTCGCGCCGGATGTGCTCGGCGGTATCGGCCAGGGGGCCGAACAGCCGCTGGGTGCCCTGGAGCTCCACCAGCGCCTCCCCCATGCGCCCCAGTTGCCCCTGGGGCGTCCAGTGCTGGAGGAAGGCACCCAGGCCCGCCTGGGCCTCCCACCACACCTGGGGCGCCGGGTCCAGCACCCGCAGACCCGGCACCAGCCGCAGGGCCTGGTCCATGGGCAGGCCCGGGGCAAGACCTTCTGAACGCCCCCGGCGGTTCACGAACCAGAGACTGGGCGACCGGGGCGTGTCCGGGTTCAGAAAGGCCAGGGGCCGCTCCCGCAAACTCCCGTCCCGGCCACAGGCCAGCTGGAACGGCAGCTCGGGAACCCACATCGCCAGCACTGAATCCTCCTGGGGGATCCAAGTATGGCGAAAATCATGATCGCGTTGAGGCGCTCTCCGGCGAAGATGCGCAGCAGCGGGTCTTCGAGCGACAGGTAGAAGCGGCTGGAGCCGGGGTCGCCCTGGCGACCCGAGCGGCCGCGCAACTGGTTGTCCACCCGGCGCGATTCGTGCCGCTCGGTGCCGACGATGTGCAGCCCGCCCGCGGCCACGACCTGTTCGTGCAGCATCTGCCACCCGTCGCGCAGCGCCGCGATGCGCCTTTCCTTTTCCTCCGGCGCCAGCGTCTCGTCCAGCCGCAGCGCTTCGATCTGCTTCTCGGCGTTGCCGCCGAGCACGATGTCGGTGCCGCGCCCCGCCATGTTGGTGGCGATGGTGACGATACCCGGAGCGCCGGCCTGCGCGATGATCGAGGCCTCCTTCTCGTGCTGCTTGGCGTTGAGCACCTGGTGCGGCAGCTTTTCCCGGTCGAGCAGTCCCGAGAGCAGCTCCGAATTCTCGATCGAGGTCGTACCCACCAGCACCGGCTGGCCGCGCCGATGGCAGTCGCGGATATCGTCGATGACGGCGGCGTACTTCTCCTTCGCGGTGCGGAACACCTGGTCGTTGTGATCCTTGCGGATCATCGGCCGGTGCGTCGGGATGACCACCGTCTCCAGGCCGTAGATCTGGTGGAACTCGTACGCCTCGGTGTCGGCCGTGCCGGTCATGCCGGCGAGCTTGCCGTACATGCGGAAGTAGTTCTGGAAGGTGATCGACGCGAGCGTCTGGTTCTCGCTCTGGATCGCCACGCCCTCCTTGGCCTCGACGGCCTGGTGCAGCCCCTCGGACCAGCGCCGGCCGGGCATCAGCCGGCCGGTGAATTCGTCGACGATGATGACCTCACCGTTCTGCACGACGTAGTTCTGGTCGCGGTGGAAAAGGCTGTGCGCGCGCAGCGCCGCGTTCAGGTGATGGATCAGCCGGATGTTGGACGCTTCGTACAGGCTGCGCCCGTCCGAGAGCATGCCCAGGCGCACGAGGATCTCCTCGGCGTGCTCGTGCCCTGCTTCGGTCAGGTGCACCTGATGGCCCTTTTCGTCCACCCAGTAGTCGCCGGCGGAGTCTTCCTTTTCGCAGCGCGCGAGCAGCGGCACGACCTGGTCCATGCGCACGTACAGGTCGGTGTGGTCCTCGGCCTGGCCGGAGATGATCAGCGGCGTGCGCGCCTCGTCGATCAGGATCGAGTCGACCTCATCGACGATCGCATAGTGCAGCGGCCGCTGCACGCGCTCGGACGCCGCATAGACCATGTTGTCGCGCAGGTAGTCGAAGCCGAATTCGTTGTTCGTGCCGTAGGTGATGTCCGCGGCATAGGCCTGCTGCTTCGCGTCGTGCTCCATCTGCGACAGGTTGCAGCCCACCGTCAGGCCCAGAAACCGGTAGACCGTGCCCATCCAGTCGGCGTCGCGGCTCGCCAGATAGTCATTGACGGTGATGATGTGCACGCCCTTGCCGGTGAGCGCATTCAGATATGCGGGCAGCGTCGCGACCAGCGTCTTGCCCTCGCCGGTGCGCATCTCGGCGATCTTGTTGTCGTTGAGCACCATGCCGCCGACCAGCTGCACGTCGAAGTGGCGCATGCCGAGCACGCGCTTCGCGCACTCGCGCACGACCGCGAAGGCCTCCGGCAGCACGTCGTCGAGCGGTGCGCCGTTCGCGAGCCTCTGCCTGAACCCGGCCGTCTTGGCGCGCAGATCGTCGTCACCGAGTGCGCAGATCGCCGGTTCCAGCGCGTTGATGGCCCGCACGCGGTGGAAATAGCTGCGGACCAGCCTGTCGTTGCGGCTGCCGAAGATGCGTTTGAGCAAGGCGGGAATCATGACGGGGGACGCGGGAAAGACGCGCAGTTTACCATGCGCACCCAAGGCGACTGCGGCCGACGGCGGGCGGCCGCACGTGCCGCCGTGCGCCGGCCTCGGCTGCGGCGGCGTGCGGTCAGGGTCAGCGCGCGGCGAGCGAACGCGCGCGGGCGGCCTCGAGGTAACGGCGCGGATCCTGCGGCACGTCGCGCAGCCGAACCTCGAAATGCAGGTGCGGTCCGGTCGAACGGCCGGTGCTGCCGACTTCGGCGATCTTCTCGCCCGGCCGCACGATCGTTCCCGGGCGCACCAGCAGCCGGGACGCGTGCGCATAGCGGGTCACCAGGTCGTTGCCGTGATCGATATCGACGTAATTGCCGTATTGCGCATGGCGCTCGGCCGCGACGACGACGCCGCCGGCGGCCGCCACGATCGGGGTTCCCTGCGCCACGTTGAAGTCGATCCCGGTGTGCAGCGCGCGCTCGCCGGTGATCGGGTCGTTGCGCCAGCCGTAGCTCGAGGAATCCCAGGCCGCATCCACGGGCAGCCGCGCCGGCAGCAGTTCGCGTCTCGCGCCCTCGTCGAGCAGCCGCGCCTCGATCGCCCCGAGCGCGTCCGCGCGCGAAGCGAGCTCGCCGGACAGCGCTTCGATGCGGCTGGCCAGTTCCTGCGCTCCGGGGGGAGCACCGGTCGAGGGGATCAGCGGGCCGCCCCGGCCCGGCGTGGCCGGCAGCGGCGCGGCGACTTCGACGCCCGCCAGCGCGGAGACCCGCTCGCCGAGAAAGTCGAGCTGCCGCAGTTGCGCCTGCATGCGGCCCAGACGTACCGCCATCGCGTCGAGGTTCTCGCGCAGGAACGCCTGCGCCTTGCGCGTCTCCTCGGCCCGCAGTTCGACGACCAGGCGCTGCACGAAGGGCAGCCGGAATTCCGGGAGGTGCTTCAACGCAAGGAAGGAGACGCTCACCGATGCGAGCGCGATCGTGCCGAGCAGCGCGAACACGACGGCGACGACGTGGCGCGCGGTGACGGTGACCGTGCGGGCGGTCGCCATGTGTCCCGAAACGAGGATGATGTCCATGCTATCCTGCCTCTGAATTCCGCCCGGCGAGCACCCATGGCCAGCCACAGCCTGGACACCTGCCTCAAGTCATCGAAGGAACTGGCGCGCCTTCTTCCGCACGCCGGGCGGCTCGCCCGCCTGCAGCGGATCTACGAACGGAAGGCGCCGCCGGGGCTCGCCCGGTACGCCCGGGTGGCCGATCTCAAATCGGGGATGGTGCATATCCACGCCGAGAACGGCGCGGTCGCCGCCAAGCTGAAACAACTGGCCCCCAGCCTGGCCGGTGAGTTCTGTAAAAGCGGGCTGGAGGTTACCGGAGTCTCGGTGCGCGTGCAAGTCGCGCCGCACCATGGACCGCCGGCCGCACCCCGCGCCGGGCGCGAACCGATAGGCAACGAGCCGAAACGCGCTCTGGCGGGACTCGCCGCACGACTTCCCGAGGGATCGCCCCTGCGCGGCGCGCTGCAGCGGCTGCTGCGCCGTTCGGCGTAAGGCCCGGATCAGGCCATTCCGACCACCCGTTCGAGGGCGAACGCGAGCAGCACGACGAAGGCGAAGATCAGCGCGTACTTCGCGATCCGCCAGGCGATGCGCAGGTAGCGCCGGTCATGACTGAACAGGAACGCGAGGATGGCCGCGCCGATGCCCGCCACCGCGAGCAATCCGGCGACGCGAAGGACCCACATCAGCCCGGCTGGGGCGCGAACAGCCGCGCGACGCGCGCCGGCGCGGCGGTATCGCCGTCGAAGCGCACGATCTCCCACGCGGCCTGATCGGCCAGCAGCACGCGCAGCAGCCGGTTGTTGAGGGCGTGGCCCGACTTGTGGGCCGAAAAGGCGGCGAGCAGCGGGTGGCCGAGCAGATACAGGTCGCCCACGGCATCGAGCAGCTTGTGGCGCACGAACTCGTCGGGGCTCCTCAGGCCCTCGGCATTGAGCACCCGATACTCGTCCATGACGACGGCGTTGCCCAGGCTGCCGCCCAGCGCGAGTCCCTGGCGGTGCAGCGACTCCACGTCGTGCATGAAGCCGAACGTGCGCGAGCGCGCGATTTCCTGCTCGTACGAGGACTCGGCGAAATCAAATTCGAGCCGGGTCGCCGACTTGTCCAGCACCGGATGGTCGAAGGCGATCGAGAACGCGACCCGGAAGCCTTCGTAGGGATCGAACCGCGCCCACTTGTCCGCGTCGCGCACCTCGACCGCATGCCGGACGCGCAGGAACTGTGCCGGCACCGATGCGTCCTCGATGCCGGCCGTGCGCACGAGGTAGACGAACGTCGCCGAGCTGCCGTCCATGATCGGCAGCTCGGGCGCGTCGACGTCGACATGAAGGTTGTCGATCCCCAGCCCGCACAGCGCCGACATCAGATGCTCGACGGTCGCGATCCTGACGCCGTCGCGTTGCAGACACGTGGCGAGCCGCGTATCGCCCACCGAAAACGCATCGGCCCGCAGGTCGACCGGCGGGTCGAGATCCACGCGATGGAACACGATGCCGGTATCGGGCGCCGCCGGACGCAGCACCAGCCCGACCTTGGCGCCGGAATGCAAACCGACACCGACGGTGCGCGCGAGCGACTTCAGCGTTCGTTGCCTGAGCATGTGCGGCTTGCCTGCGATGTCGATCACCCCCGATCCGGCCGGAAGCGCGCCGGAGCGCGCGGATTCTATCATGGCGACCCGTACGCGGGTCTCAGTCGGCCTGCTTGCGCAGGAACGCCGGAATGTCGTAGGTGGCCACCCCGTTGGCGCTCATCGCGTCGATCGTCGCACTGGCACGCGTGCGCCGGAACACGGTGGGCACGGTGTCGAGCGCCTGATAGTCCGCCGCGGGTTCCGGATTCTGGTCGTCCGTTCCGGTGCGCTGCACGACACTGATGACGGGCTTCGCCTGGCTGCGGCTCATCTTGCCGAGCCCGGTCGCGACCACGGTGACGCGCAGGTCATCCTCCATCGCTTCGTCGAACACCGCCCCGAAGATGATGTGCGCATCTTCCGCGGCGAACGCCCGGATCGCGTTCATCACTTCGTTGACCTCCTTCATCCGCAGTGACGACGAGGCGGTGATGTTGACCAGCACCCCGCGCGCGCCGGACAGATGGATGCCTTCGAGCAGGGGGCTCGCCACCGCCGCCTCCGCGGCCAGTCGCGCGCGGTCGACGCCCGACGCGTACGACGAGCCCATCATCGCGACCCCCATTTCCGCCATCACCGTGCGCACGTCCTCGAAGTCCACATTCACCAGACCGGGGAAGTTGATGATCTCGGCGATGCCGCCCACCGCATTTCGCAGCACGTTGTCGGCGGCCTTGAACGCATCCTGCACGCTGACGTCCTCGCCGAGCACGTCCATCAGCTTCTCGTTGAGGATCACGATCAGGGAATCGACGTGCTTGGCCAGTTCGTCGATGCCCGCCTGCGCGATCTGCGTGCGCTTGCCCTCGAAGGCGAACGGCTTGGTCACCACCGCCACCGTCAGGATGCCCAGCTCGCGCGCGATCTCTGCGACGACCGGAGCCGCGCCGGTGCCGGTGCCTCCGCCCATGCCCGCGGTGATGAACACCATGTGCGCACCGCGCAGCGCCTCCGCGATCGTCTCGCGCGCATCGAGCGCCGCGGTGCGGCCGGCGTCCGGCATGGCCCCCGCTCCGCGCCCGGTCTTGCCGAGCTGGAGCTTCAGTCCGGCCTGGTTGCGGTTGAGCGCCTGAACGTCGGTGTTGGCGCAGATGAATTCCACTCCCTGCACGGATTCGCGGATCATGTGATCGACCGCATTGCCGCCGGCCCCGCCCACGCCGATCACCTTGATCACGGTACCGCTCGGTTCCCCGTCCACGATTTCGAACATGCTCACCTCCTGCTGTTGATCCAACCTCACCGAAACAACCGGATCGGCCGCCTCACGCGTGCCGAACCCGGACCGATTGCTGCTGCCTGCCGACCCCGACTCTCCTCTCAGAAATTCTTTTCGAACCACGACCTCATCCGCCCGAGCACCTGTTTCATCGTGCGCGTGTCGTGCGCCGCCAGTCCGCGCCGGCGCTGTGCGGCCGCCTCGAGCAGCAGACCGATCACCGTGGCATATTTCGGATGCTGGACGACCTGCGCGAGCGAGCCCGAGTACTTGGGAATCCCGACCCGCGCCGGCATGTGGAAGATCTCCTCCGCGAGCTCGGTCATGCCGCGCATCACCGCGGAGCCGCCGGTGAGCACCACCCCGGAGGACAGCAGATCCTCGTAGCCGCTTCGGCGCAGCTCCGCCTGCACCAGCTCGTAGAGCTCGGACACGCGCGGCTCGATGACGTCCGACAGCGCGTGCAGCGAGAGCTTGCGCGGCGAGCGCTCGCCGATGCCCGGCACCTCGATCATCTGCTGCGGGTCGGCGAGCTGGGCGAGCGCGACGCCGTGGCGGATCTTGATCTCCTCGGCCTCCTGGGTCGGCGTGCGCAGCGCCATCGCGATGTCGTTGGTGATCTGGTCGCCGGCGATCGGCACCACCGCGGTGTGCCGGATCGCGCCCTGCGTGAAGACCGCGAGGTCGGTGGTGCCGCCGCCGATGTCGACGAGGCACACGCCGAGCTCCTTCTCGTCGTCGGAGAGCACCGCGTCGCTGGACGCGAGCGGCTGCAGCACCAGATCGACCACTTCGAGCCCGCATCGGCGCACGCACTTGACGATGTTCTGCGCCGCGGACACCGCGCCGGTGACCACGTGCACCTTGACTTCGAGCTTCGAGCCGCTCATGCCGATCGGCTCGCGCACGCCATCCTGGCCGTCGATGATGAATTCCTGGGTCAGGATGTGCAGGATCTGCTGCTCGGCGGGAATGGGCATCGCGCGCGCGACCTCGATGACGCGCTCGACATCGGTCGGCGTGACCTCCTTCTCCTTGATCGCGACCATGCCGTTGGAATTGGCGCTGCGGATGTGGCTGCCGGCGATCCCCGTATAGACCTCCTTCACCTTGCAGTCGGCCATCAGTTCCACTTCCTGGATCACGCGCGAGATGGTCTTGACCGTGGCTTCGATGTTGACGACGACTCCCTTCTTCAGCCCCCTCGATTCCGCGCTGCCCAGGCCGAGCACCTCCATCCTCCCCTCGGCGCCGAGGTTCGCGACCATCGCGACGACCTTGGAAGTGCCGATGTCCAGCCCGACGATCAGATCCTTGCCGTCCTTGCTCATCGTTTCGCCTTCGTCTGAATGACAGCGCCCGCCGTGCGCACGGCAAAGCCGTTCGGATAGCGCAGGTCGGCGGCCGCGACCGGCGCCGGCAGCTTCCCGGCGAGCTCGCGATAGGTGGCGGCGAAACGGCGCAGCCGCTCGCTCACCGGAGATTTCGGCTGGTCGCGCCCGAGCGCGACGACGACGCCGTCATCGAGCCCGATCCGCCAGGCGCGCCGCGCCGACAGCGTCACCGAGCGCGGCGTGCGTCCGATCGGCGCGAGGATCGCCGCGAACTCGCGGTGGCGCGCGAGCAGTTCCGCGGCGCTTCCTTCCGGGCCGTCGAACACCGGCAGGCCGGAATCTGCGATCGCCGCGGAGAACACTTCGCCATGGTCATTGACCAATCGCGCCTGCCCTCCGTCCGGCTTCCACAGCGCCGCGGCGACATGTTCCTCGATGGCCAGATCGAGACTGCCCGGCCAGCGCCGCCGCAACTGCACGTGGCGCACCCACGGCAGCTTCTCGAACGCCGCACGCACCCGCTCCGCGTCCACGGTGAAGAAGGTGCCGGAGACGGAGATGCGCGCGGCATACTCCAGCTGAGCCGGCGTGACCTGCCGCAGCGGCGCCGCGACGACGATTTCGCGCAGCGGCGTGACCGGCAGCCGCGCCGCCGCCAGCACGCCCGCATAGGCGAGCGCCAGCACCGCCGCCAGCGCCAGCCAGTCGGCCGCGAGCAGCATCCCGTGCGGCGGATCCCACCAGCCGGTTGCAGGCGTTCGCGCGCTTTTCGCCATCCGCGTCACTCGCCGAGTCTCGCCTGCGCCAGCACGCGCAGGACCAGTTCGTCGAAGCCGATCCCGGCCACGCGCGCCGCCATCGGCACCAGAGAGTGGCCGGTCATTCCCGGCACGGTGTTCATCTCGAGCAGCATCGGTTCGCCGCGGGCATCGAGCATCAGGTCGGCGCGTCCCCAGCCGCGGCAGCCGAGCAGGCGCGCCGCGCGCATCGCCAGCGCCTGGATCGCGCGCTCGCGCCCGGCATCGAGGCCGCACGGACACCGATAGCGGGTCTCGTTGCCGAAGTACTTGTTCCGGTAGTCGTAATTGCCGCCGGGCGCCTCGATGCGGATCAGCGGCAGCGGCTCGTCGCCGACGAAACCGCAGGTCAGTTCCGCGCCGACGACGAACTCCTCGGCCAGCACCAGCGGATCGTAGCCGGCCGCGGCGGCATACGCCGCCTCGAGCGCGTCGGCGCGCTCGACCTTCGTCGCGCCGACGCTGGAACCCTCGCGCGCCGGCTTGACGAACAGCGGCAGGCCGAGCTGATCGACCACCTCGCGCCAGTCGCAGTCCGCGTCGAGCAGCCGGTAGCGTGGCGTGGGCAGGCCCGCGGCCTGCCAGACGAGCTTGGTGCGCCACTTGTCCATCGACAGCGCGGAGGCCATGACGCCGCTTCCGGTGTAGGGCACGCCGAGCGTGTCCAGCGCACCCTGCACGGTGCCGTCCTCGCCGCCGCGCCCGTGCAGCATCACGAAGACGCGCCGCGTGCCGTCGCCGGCGAGCTCGCACAGCGAGCGGCTGCTCGGGTCGAAGGCGTGCGCATCGACGCCGCAGCGACGCAGCGCGGCGAGCACCGCATCGCCCGACAGCAGCGAGATCTCGCGCTCGGCCGACGCGCCGCCCATCAGCACCGCTACCCGCCCGAAGCCGGCGGCGGCACGACGCAGCGCCTCGGCCGCCTGCGGTTCCACGGCTGTGCGATCGGCTTCATCCATGGCCTTGCTCCCGCATCCGGCCGTCACCGCAACCCGCGGCAGGCTCGCCGACGATGCGCACCTCGCACACGAGCTCGACGCCGAACTTGTCGCGCACCGCCGAGCGCACCCGCCCGATCAGCGCCTCGATGTCCGCGGCGCTGGCGCGATGGCCCGCATTGGTGATGAAGTTGGCATGCATCTCGGAGACCTGCGCACCGCCGAGGGCGACGCCCTTGAGGCCGGCGTCCTCGATGAGCTGTGCGGCATGCCCGCCGGGGGGATTGCGGAACACCGATCCGGCATTCGGCAGGCGCAGCGGCTGGGTGGCGATACGCCGTGCGAGAGCCGCACGGATGCGCGCGCGCGCCTCGGTCGCGTCGCCGCGCTCGAAGCGGAACCAGGCCCCGGCGAACCATTCGTCGGTCGCGACCTTCGAGCCGCAATGCCGGTAGCCGATCGCGAACTCCGAGGGCGTCCGGCTGCGCAGCCGCCCGGCCCGGTCGACGGTCTCCACACGCTCGACGCGCTGCCAGGTCTCGGCGCCATGACAGCCCGCATTCATCGCCAGCGCGCCGCCCACCGTTCCCGGAATGCCTGCCAGGAACTCCGCGCCGGCCAGTGCGCGGCGCGCCGCATGGCGGGCGAGCCTGGGACTGGCGAGACCCGCTCCGGCGTACAGCGTGCCGTCGCCTTCCTCGCGCAGCACGGCCAGCCCGGGATGCGTGAACACCACGGTGCCGGGGAAGCCGCCGTCGCGCACCAGCAGGTTGCTGCCCAGCCCGACCATCAGGATCGGCTCGTCGGCGCGCACCAGGCTCAGGAAGTGCGCGAGATCCGCGGCGTCTGCCGGAACATAGGCATGCTTCGCACGGCCGCCCGCACCCCAGGTCACGTGGCGCGACATCGGCTCGTCGTGCCTGAGCTGCCCGCGCAAGGCGGCGCGCGCGTATCCCGGGGGCATGTCGGCGTTCCTCGTCACTGGTCGGCCTGCGCGAGGCTGCGTGCCACGTTGCCGATGGAGCCGGCGCCCATCGTGATCACGACGTCCCCGGGCCGCGCGGCTTCGAGGATGCGCTGCGCCATGTCGGCGATGTCCTCGACGAACAGCGGCTCGACCTTGCCGGCGAGTCGCACGGCCCGCGCGAGCGTGCGCCCGTCGGCCGCCTGGATGGGCGTCTCCCCGGCCGGATAGACCTCGGCGAGCAGCAGCACGTCGGCGGTGGAGAGCACCTTCACGAAGTCCTCGAAGCAGTCGCGCGTGCGCGTGTAGCGGTGCGGCTGGAAGGCCAGCACCAGCCGCCGGCCGGGAAACGCGCCGCGGGCCGCCGCGAGCGTCGCCGCGATTTCGGCCGGATGGTGCCCGTAGTCGTCGACCAGCGTCATCGCGCCCCCGCCCGGCAGCGCCACCTCGCCGTAGCGCTGGAAACGGCGGGCGACGCCGCGAAATTCGGCGAGCGCGCGCACGATCGCCTCGTCACCCACCCCGACCTCGGCGGCCACCGCGATCGCCGCCAGCGCGTTGCGCACGTTGTGGATGCCGCACAGGTTCAGCGACACCGGCAGCCGGCTGACGGCTCCGTTGATGCGAAGCGCATCGAAGCGCATCGTGCCGCCTTCCGCGCGCACGTTCTCGGCGCGCACGCTCGCGGTGGGCTCCAGCCCATAGCGCACGACGGGCTTGGACACGAACGGCAGGATCTCGCGCACGCCGGGGTCATCGACGCACACGATCGCGACCCCGTAGAACGGCAGCCGGTGCAGAAAATCGACGAACGCCTGCCTGAGCCGCACCGGATCGTGGCCATAGGTCTCCATGTGGTCGGCATCGATGTTCGTCACCACCGAGATCACCGGATTCAGGTACAGGAACGAGGCGTCGGATTCGTCCGCCTCGGCGACCAGGAACTCCCCGCCGCCGAGCTTCGCATGGACTCCGGCCGAATTGAGCCGGCCGCCGATGACGAAAGTCGGGTCCCGTCCGCCCTGCGCGAGCACGCTGGCGATCAGGCTCGTCGTCGTGGTCTTGCCATGGGTGCCGGCCACGGCGATGCCCTGCTTGAAGCGCATCAGCTCGGCGAGCATCTGCGCGCGCGGCACCAGCGGAACCTGCCGGGCGCGCGCGGCGATCACCTCCGGGTTGTCGCCGCGCACCGCCGAGGACAGCACGACGGCATTGGCGCCGGCGATGTGCGCGGCGTCGTGCCCGATGAACACCTGCGCACCGAGCCCGGCCAGGCGCCGCGTCGCGGCACTGTCCGCGAGATCGCTGCCGCTGACCCGGTAGCCGAGCGTCAGCAGCACCTCGGCGATGCCGCTCATGCCCGAGCCGCCGATGCCGACGAAATGGATGTGGCTGACCTTGTGCTTCATGCCGCGAGCTCCATGCAGGCCTGCGCCACCGCCTCGGCGGCCGCCGGCCGCGCCAGCGTGCGCGCGCTGGCGGCCATCTCGGCGAGCCGCTCGCGCGTGAGTCCGGCGAGCAGCTCGGCGAGCCGCTCGCCCGACAATTCGGACTGCGGCAGCAGCACGGCGGCATCGGCGCGCGCGAGAAAGCGTGCGTTGGCGCTCTGGTGGTCGTCGACCGCATGCGGGAAGGGCACCAGCACGCTCGCGACCCCGGCCGCCGCGAGCTCCGCGATCGTCGCGGCGCCCGCGCGGCAGATCACGAGGTCCGCCTGCGCATAGCACGAGGCCATGTCGTCGATGAAAGCGAGCGTGTGCGCCTGGACGCCCGCGCGCTCGTAGGCGCGCTTCAACGCCTCCAGGTTGCGGGCGCCGGACTGATGCACGATGCGCGGGCGCTGCGCGGGCGGCAATGCGGCGATGGCCGCAGGCACGGTCTCGTTGAGCACCTGCGCACCCAGGCTGCCGCCGACGACGAGCAGGTTCAGCGGCCCGCTGCGCGCCGAATAGCGGCTGCCCGGCTGCGGCAATCCGGCGATCTCGCGGCGAACCGGGTTGCCGACCCACTGCGAGCGCGCGAGCGCGTCGGGGAAACCGCACAGGCGGCGATCGGCGAGGCGCGCGAGCACGCGGTTCGCGAGTCCGGCCACGGCATTCTGTTCGTGGATCGCGAGCGGAATGCCGCGCAGCGCCGCCATCATGCCGCCGGGGAAGCTGACGTAGCCGCCCAGGCCGAGCACGACGTCCGGCCGCACGCGGCCGAGCGCGCGAAACGCCTGCCAGAACCCGCGCAGCAGCGCCAGCGGCAACAGCGCCGCACGCACGATGCCCTTGCCGCGCAACGCGGCGAAGCGTACCGGCGCCATCTCGTAGCCGCGCGCCGGCACCAGACGTCCTTCCATGCCCGAGGGATTGCCCATCCAGACGACGCGCCAGCCGCGGCTGCGCGCGCAATCGGCGACCGCCAGCCCCGGAAAGATGTGTCCGCCCGTGCCACCCGCCATGATCAGCATGCAGTGCCTCACCGCCTTGCGCGACGCGTTCTCACAACTGCACCCCCCGCATGAGCTGGCGGTTCTCCCAGTCGACCCGCAGCACGATCGCCAGCGCGGCGCAGTTGACGGCGATGCCGCTGCCGCCGAAGCTCATCAGCGGCAGCGTCAGTCCCTTGGTCGGCAGCAGGCCCATGTTCACGCCCATGTTGATGAACGCCTGCACGCCGAACCAGATGCCCATGCCCTGCGCCACCAGTCCGGCATAGATGCGCTCCAGATGCAGTGCGCGCCGCCCGATCGCGAACGCGCGCAGCACGAGCAGCGCGAACATCGCCACCACCGCTGCGACGCCTGCGAAGCCCAGTTCCTCGGCGATCACCGCGAGCAGGAAGTCGGTGTGCGCCTCGGGCAGGTAGAACAGCTTCTCCACGCTGGCACCCAGCCCCACGCCGAACCACTCGCCGCGGCCGAAGGCGATCAGCGCGTGCGAGAGCTGGTAGCCGTTGCGGTAGGCATCCGACCAGGGATCCATGAAGCCGATGACTCGACCGAGCCGGTAGGGCTCGACCCACACGAGCAGCGCGAAGCCGATCGCGAGCAGCGCCAGCAGCAGCACGAACAGCCGTACCCGCACGCCACCGAGGAACAGCACGCCCATCGCGATGGCCACGATGACCACCAGCGCGCCGAAGTCCGGCTCGCGCAGCAGCAGGAAGCCGGTGAGCAGCATCACGACCGCCATCGGGACGAAGCCGCGCCGCAGGCTGCCCAGCACGGCGAGCTTGCGTACCGTGTAGTCGGACGCGTACAGCACCGCCAACAGTTTCATCACCTCGGAGGGCTGAAGGTTCAGCGGCCCGAGCTGTAACCAGCGGCGCGCGCCATTCACCTCGCGGCCGATGCCCGGAACGAGCACCAGGCACAGCAGCGCCACACCGGCGATGAACAGCCACGGCGCCGCCTGCTGCCACATGCGCATCGGGACCTGGAAGACGATCGCGCCCACGAGGAGTCCCAAGGCGACGAACGCGCCGTGGCGAAACAGGAAATACTCGGCCTGGTTTCCGGTATAGCGGCTGGCCTCGGCGGTCGCGATCGACGCGGAATAGACCATGACGACACCGAGCAGCAGCAGCGCGAGCGTCGGCGCGACCAGCAGCGGATCGAACTCCTGCGGCGACGCCTGCACCTGGGCGTAGAGCGGTTTCATCGGTCGTGCGCGTGCGAACGCGCACCGAGTGCGCGCACCGCATCGGCGAATGCCTCGGCGCGGTGCGCATAGTTCTGATACATGTCGAAGCTGGCGCACGCGGGTGACAGCAGCAGCGCATCGCCGCGCAACAGCACCGAGCGTGCGCGATCGACCGCCTCGGCCATGTCTTTGGCATGAAACACCGGTACGCCGCTGCCGGCGATCGCGCGCTCGATCGCCGGCGCATCGCGCCCGATCAGCACGACCGCCCTGGCATGGCGGGCCACCGCAGGCTCGAGCGGCGAGAAATCCTGCCCCTTGCCGTCGCCGCCGGCGATCAGCGCGACCTTGCGTCCGAGCCCGTTCAGCGCCGCGACGGTGGCGCCCACGTTGGTCCCCTTCGAATCGTCATAGAAGGCGATGCCGTCGATGTCCGCGATGCGCTCGACGCGATGGGGCAGGCCGCTGAACGAGGCCAGCGCATCGACCAGCGGCGTTTCCGGCAGGCCGATCGCCCGGCACATCGCCAGCGCGGCAAGTGCGTTGGCGAGGTTGTGGGCGCCCGCCAGCGGCAGCCGCGCAGCCGCCATCAGCGGCTCGCGAGCGCGCGCGAGAAAGCGTCTGCCCTCGTGCGTCACCAGGCCGAAATCGTCTTCCCCCTGCGGGGCGTCGAGCCCGAAGGTCAGCACGCGGCGGCCGGGAATCCGCATCGCCGCGACGAGCGGATCCTGGCGATTGAGCACCTGCGCGGCGGCGCCGCCGAAGATCCTCGCCTTGGCCGCGCCGTACTCGGCGAGATCGCGGTAGCGGTCGAGGTGGTCGTCGGTCACGTTGAGCACGACCGCGGCGTCCGGCGCGAGGCTTTGCGTCGTCTCGAGCTGGAAACTGGAAAGTTCCATGACCCATGCCTGCGGCCGCCTGCCCTGGTCGAGGCAGCCCATCAGCACGCTGAGCGCCGCCGGGCTGATGTTGCCGGCCACCACGGTGGCGAGTCCGGCCGAGCGGCACATCTCGCCGAGCATCGACGTGACGGTGGTCTTGCCGTTCGTGCCGGTGACGGCGAGCACCCTGGCGTGGCTGCGCCAGTCGAGCGCGATCAGCGCGCGCGCGAACAGCTCGATTTCGCCGATCACCTCGATGCCGCGGCTGCGTGCAGCCCGCACCGCGACGTTCTCCGGAGACAGCCCAGGACTGAGGCCCACCAGCTCGACCCCCTCGAGCAGCGCTTCGGAAAACGCTCCGGCGAGGATCTCGACCCCGGCTGCGGCGTGCCGCAGTTCGCCCGCGAAGGGCGGGTGCGCGCGCGTGTCGGCCACGCGCACCCGCGCGCCCTGGCGCGACAACCAGCGCGCCATCGCCAGTCCGCTCTCGCCCAGCCCCAGCACCAGCACGTTCCTGCCCGACCAGTCCATCGGCTGCCTTTCCGCGGTCGCACTCATCTGAGCTTCAGCGTCGAGAGCCCGAACAGCACCAGCAGGATCGTGATGATCCAGAAGCGCACGACGACCTGCGTTTCCTTCCAGCCGCCGAGCTCGTAATGGTGATGCAGCGGCGCCATGCGGAAGATCCGCTTTCCCCCACTCAGCCTGAAATAGGCGACCTGCACCATCACCGAGAGCGTCTCGGCGACGAACAGCCCGCCCATGATGAACAGCACGATTTCCTGGCGCACGATCACCGCGACCAGACCCAGCGCCGCACCGAGCGCGAGCGCGCCCACGTCGCCCATGAACACCTCGGCCGGGTAGGCGTTGAACCACAGGAATCCGAGCCCCGCGCCGGCCAGCGCGCCGCAGAACACCGCCAGTTCGCCCGAGCCCGGGATGTAGGGCACGCCGAGATACCTGGCGAAACCGGCATGGCCGGCGACGTAGGCGAAGATCGCGAGCGCGCTGCCGACCATCACGGTGGGCATGATCGCCAGCCCGTCCAGGCCATCGGTCAGATTGACCGCATTGCTCGCACCGACGATGACGAAATAGGTCAGCACGACGAAGCCGACCGCACCGAGCGGATAGGCGACCGTCTTGAAGAACGGCACGATCAGCTCGAACTGGGCGGGCACCGTCGCGGTGATCGCGAGATATACCGCCGCCGCGAGGCCGATCGCCGACTGCCACAGGTACTTCCAGCGGGCCGGCAGTCCGCGCGGATTGCCCGCGACCACCTTGCGGTAGTCGTCGATCCAGCCCACCGCGCCGAAACCCAGCGTCGCGAGCAGCGTGACCCACAGGTAGCGGTTGCCCAGATCGCCCCACAGCAGGGTCGTGATCGCGATGGCCAGCAGCACCAGCGCACCGCCCATGGTCGGCGTGCCGGCCTTGGTCAGGTGCGACCTGGGGCCGTCGTCGCGCACGGCCTGCCCGATCTTGTAGGCGGTCAGCCGGCGGATCACCAGCGGACCCAGCACCCAGGAGATCACCAGTGCGGTCATCGCCGCCAGCACGGTGCGCAGCGTGATGTAGCCGAACACGTTGAACGTGCGCACGTCCCTGGCCAGCCATTGGGTGAGTGCGAGCAGCATGGCTTACGACACGGCTCCTTCGGCGTCCGCCGGCTGCTGCGCGAGCGCGGCGACGACACGCTCCATGCGCATGAAGCGCGATCCCTTGACCAGCACGGTCGTCTCGGCGTCCAGTTCCGGCACGGCCGCCGCGACGAGGTCCTCCAGGCGCTTGAAGTGGCGAGCGCCCGGACCGAAATTGCGCTCCGCGGTCGATGCCTGTTCGCCCAGCGCGAACAGCAGGTCGACGCCCTGGCTCTTGGCATAACCGCCGATCTCGTCGTGATACTGGGCGGCCGCCTCGCCGATCTCGCCCATGTCGCCGAGCACCAGCAGCTTGCGGCCGGCCGTCGCGGCGAGCACGTCGAT
>JBBIUI010000054.1:0-16477 GCA_037440385.1 Rhodocyclales bacterium
CATTGCCCTGCGCGCGGGCGCAGCTCG
Source organism: Rhodocyclales bacterium (assembly GCA_037440385.1). Lineage (GTDB taxonomy): Bacteria > Pseudomonadota > Gammaproteobacteria > Burkholderiales > Rhodocyclaceae > CG2-30-68-42. The sequence continues at coordinate 28 of JBBIUI010000054.1, forward strand.
GCCTGGTGGGCGACGCGCTCGGAACGTTCCTGGATCCGTGCGCTGCACGGGAACTGACGAGCGCCGCGCAGGCGCTGTCGAGTGCGCTCGATGCCGCTGCGACCGATGCACCCGCCCTCGGACGGGTGTTCGCGGACATCGACCGATGGATCGCGCAGGCCGCGGGCCGATGCCGGGCGCGCGATCCGCAACTCGACCTGCACGACGCCGTGCCGCGCGCAGCCGAGCCGGTGCGCCTCGTGCGAAAAACCGAATCCACCTCAGTGTGAACCCGGAGACCCGAATGAACGACATCCTGCAAAGCCGCGTACGTGCGGCCACCGAACTTCTGATCCGAATCGAGCGCGCGCACGCACCGGCCGCCTTCGCGAACAGTCTGGGCGCCGAGGACATGGTGCTGACCGATCTCATCGTGCGGCATGCACCCGGCATCGAACTGTTCACGCTGGACACGGGCCGGCTGCACGAGGAGACCTACCGGCTGATGCACCGGCTCGCCGACCACTATGACATCCGCCTTCGGGTGGTTTTTCCGAAACCGGAGATCGTCGAGCGCTATGCCGGCGCCAACGGCGTCAATGCCTTCTACCGGAGCGTGGAGCTGCGCAAGGCATGCTGCCACGCCCGCAAGGTCGAGCCGCTGCAGCGCGCGCTCTCCGGCAAGGCCGCGTGGATCACCGGGCTGCGCCGCGCCCAGGCGGTGACGCGCCGCGAGCTGCCCGAACAGGAGTTCGACACCGTGCACGGCATCCCGAAATTCAACCCGCTGGCAAGCTGGAGCGAACAGGAGGTATGGACCTACCTGCGCGACAACGGGGTACCGTACAACGAGCTGCACGAACGCGGCTTCCCCAGCATCGGCTGCGCGCCGTGCACGCGGGCCGTGGCCGCGGGCGACGACATCCGCGCAGGCCGCTGGTGGTGGGAGGATCCCGAGTCCAGGGAATGCGGGCTGCATCCGGCCGCACGCACGCAGCAGAGCGCGTGAGCGCGAGCCGCGACGACGTGCGCGGCGGGCTCGGTCCCTTGCTTGCGCACGGGGATACACGGGCATACGGAAGACGATCGAAACCCAGGCGCCGGTTTTCCCTGCGACCACTGCGGGGGCGCTCGCCCCGGATGCGGCGAGTGCATGTGCCGTGTGCGCCGGCGTCGATCGACGCGACGCCGGCGGGTCAGGCAGCGGCGAAACCGATCGTGATGCGGCGGTTGTGCCTGCCTTCGCTGCGTATGCGCAGGATCCGGACCCGGCCGATCTCGGCGGTGTTGCGCACATGCGTACCGCCGCACGGCTGCAGGTCGACGCCCGCGATGTCGATCGTGCGCACGCGCCCCTGTCCCCTGGGCGGCTGGACCGACAGGGTGCGCACGATCTGCGGATTCGCGTCGAGCTCGTCGTCGCTGATCCAGCCCGGCTTCACTTCGCGCGCCTCGGCGATGCGCGCATCGAGCCGTGCCTCGATGTCTTCGCGCACGAGCGCGGCCATGTCGACGTCGAAATCCAGATGTGCCTTGTCCTGCGCGATGCGCCCGCCCGTGACCGGCGCGCGCACGATCGCGCACAGCAGGTGCAGGCAGGTGTGGAAACGCATGATGCGGTAGCGCCGATCCCAGTCGAGCCGCGCCTCGACGCTCGCACCGGCCACCGGCATCGGCTGATCGGGCGCAGGCACGTGCAGCACCTCGTCCGGCCCCGCACCCTTCACCGTGTCGAGGATCCGCGTCGCGGCTCCATCGGCCGCAACCAGCATGCCGCAATCGCCCGGCTGCCCGCCGCCGGCGGGATAGAACACCGTGCGGTCCAGCACGATGCCGGATCGATCGGCCGCGAGGACGCGCGCCGGACAACTGCGCAGGTAGGCGTCTTCGCGAAACAACAGTTCGGTCATCGGATTGCCCGCCTCCTTGCAGGAGGCAAGCGGGTCGCTGAATGCGGCACGCGCGCCGGGCGAGGCCGGCTTCCGGTTTCGCCGCCAGCCGCCGTGTGCCGGCCCGGCGGGGGCGACGGTTACGTCACGCCGCCTTTTCGGCGCTCGCCGGTTCGGCCGGTTCGGGCCGGTCCATCAGCTCGACGTAGGCCATCGGCGCGTTGTCGCCCTGGCGGAAACCGAACTTCAGGATGCGCAGGTAACCGCCATTGCGTTTGACATAACGCGGGCCGAGTTCGTCGAACACCTTGACGACCATCTCGCGGTCCCGCAGCCGGTTGAACGCCAGCCGGCGGTTGGCGAGATTCGGCTTCTTGCCCAGCGTGATGATGGGCTCCACGACCCGACGCAGCTCCTTCGCCTTGGGCAGCGTCGTGCGGATCGCCTCGTGGCGCAACAGCGAGTTCGTCATGTTGCGCAGCATCGCCAGCCGGTGGCTGGTGGTGCGATTCAGCTTTCTCAATCCGTGACGATGACGCATGATCGTTCCGTTCCTGGTTGCATGAGGTGTGGTGGGCGAATGCCGGCTGTACGGCGCCGGTGCGAACGCGGAGCTGGCCGCGAGCCTGCGCTTACATCCTCTCCAGACCCGCCGGAGGCCAGTTTTCCAGCTTCATGCCGAGGGTGAGCCCGCGCGACGCGAGGACTTCCTTGATCTCGTTGAGCGACTTGCGACCGAGGTTCGGCGTCTTCAGCAACTCGGTCTCGGTGTGCTGGATCAGGTCGCCGATGTAGTAGATGTTCTCCGCCTTCAGGCAGTTTGCGGAACGCACGGTCAGTTCGAGGTCGTCGACCGGGCGCAGCAGGATGGGATCGACCTGGATCGTCTTGGAACCGCCGGCCTCGGCCGACGTCGGCGTGCCCTCGAGATCGGCGAACACCGAGAGCTGGTCCATCAGGATGCGCGCCGCATAGCGGATCGCTTCCTCCGGCTCGACCGCACCGTTGGTCTCGATGTCGATGATCAGCTTGTCGAGGTCGGTACGCTGTTCGACGCGGGCGGCCTCGACGCGGTAGCTGACGCGGCGCACCGGGCTGAACGAGGCGTCGAGCACGATCGGACCGATCGCCCGGGTCTCGCCCGGCACGGGCCGGACGGTGCCGGGCACGTAGCCGCGACCCTGCTCGATCTTGATCTGCATGGCGAGTTTTCCGCCGGGCGCGAGATGCGCGATGACATGCTCCGGGTTGATGATCTCCACGTCATGGCTCGCCTCGATGTCCGCCGCCGTGACGACGCCTTCGCCGTCCTTCGCAAGATTGAGCAGCGCCTCACTGCGGTCGTGCAGCTTCAGCACCACGCCCTTGAGGTTGAGCAGGATGTCGACGACGTCCTCGCGCACGCCGTCGAGGGTGGAATATTCGTGCAGCACGCCGTCGATGGTGACTTCGGTCGGCGCATGGCCGGGCATCGAAGACAGCAGGATGCGCCGCAGCGCATTGCCGAGCGTGTGGCCGTAGCCGCGCTCGAACGGCTCCATCACGACGCGCGCATGCACCGGAGAAATGCTCTGCACATCGATGATGCGCGGTTTCAGAAGTGGCGTAGCTTGTTGCATCGACAATCCTTCGCAAATGAAACGCCGGTCAGCGCGAGTACAGCTCTACCACCACGGCCTCGTTGATGGTCTCCGGCAGGTCGGCGCGCTGCGGAAGGGCCTTGAAGGTTCCCTTGCCTGCCTTGGAATCGACTTCGAGCCATTCCGGGAAGCCGCGCGATTCGGCCGACTTGAGCGCGGCATCCACGCGCAGTTGTTTGCGGGCCGTCTCGGTCAGCGCGAGCGAGTCGCCCGGCTTGACGAAGTAAGACGGGATATTGACCCTCCGGCCATTGACCAGCACGCCGTTGTGCCGCACGACCTGACGCGCTTCCGCGCGCGAAGCCCCGAAACCCATACGCCAGGCGACGTTGTCGAGCCGGCTCTCGAGCAATTCGAGCAGATTCTCGCCGGTCTGGCCCTTGCGACGTTCCGCCTCGACGAAGGTCTTGTGGAACTGGCGCTCCAGCACGCCATAGGTGCGGCGCAGCTTCTGCTTCTCGCGCAACTGCACGCCGTAGTTCGACAGGCGCTGTCCGGACTTCTGCCCGTGCTGGCCGGGCGCGTAGGAACGCCGGTCGATCGCGCACTTGTCACCGAAGCACTTCTCGCCCTTGAGGAACAGCTTTTCTCCCTCGCGGCGGCATCGGCGGCACTTGGGGTCGAGCATTCGAGCCACGTGTCTTTCTCCTGTCAGATCCGGCGCCGCTTGGGCGGGCGGCAGCCATTGTGCGGAATCGGGGTGACGTCCGTGATGCTCGCAATCTTGATGCCGAGGGCATTGAGCGAGCGAACCGCCGATTCGCGTCCGGGGCCGGGCCCCTTGATGCGCACCTCGACGTTCTTGACTCCGCACTCCTGCGCAACCTTGCCGGCGCTCTCGGCCGCGATCTGCGCGGCGAACGCCGTGCTCTTGCGCGAGCCCTTGAAACCGGCCCCACCCGATGTCGCCCAGGACAATGCATTGCCCTGGCGGTCGGTGATCGTGATGATCGTGTTGTTGAACGAAGCGTGGATGTGGGCGATGCCCTCGGCCACGTTCTTCTTGACCTTCTTGCGAACCTTGGCGGCAGTCTTTGCCATTGGACAGTCCTAGACCGGTTTCTTGATTGCGGCGGCGAGCTTGCGCGGCCCCTTGCGGGTCCTGGCATTGGTGCGGGTGCGCTGCCCGCGCACCGGCAAGCCCTTGCGGTGGCGTACACCGCGATAGCAGCCCAGATCCATCAGGCGCTTGATGTTCATCGACGTCTCGCGCCGCAGATCGCCCTCGATCGTGAATCGGGTGACCTGTTCGCGCAGGCGATCGAGCTGATCTTCGCTGAGATCCTTGACCTTCGCCGAGCCGGATACGCCGGTGGCCTGGCAGATCTTGCGCGCACGCGCGCGCCCGATGCCGTAGATCGAAGTCAGCGCGATCTCGGTGTGCTTGTGATTGGGTACGTTGATCCCAGCGATACGGGCCATGGATTATTCCGTGCTGATCAGAAAAGCGAAACTCGCGAGTATAGCGGCCGATGCCGTCATTTTCAACCTTGTCGCTGCTTGTGACGGGGATCCTTGCAGATCACGCGCACGACGCGCTTGCGACGAACGATCTTGCAGTGACGGCACATGCGTTTGACCGATGCCTGAACTTTCATCTGCGTTCTCCCATTGAAACGGCTGCTGCGACGCGCGAGGGCTGCTACCTGGCCCGGAACGTGATCCGCCCCTTGGACAGATCGTACGGGGTGAGCTGCACCGTCACCTTGTCGCCCGGCAGGATGCGGATGTAATGCATGCGCATCTTCCCGGAGATGTATCCCAAGATCATGTGACCGTTCTCGAGCTTCACCCGGAACGTGGCATTCGGCAGGTTCTCGACCACCTCGCCCTGCATTTCGATGACGTCTTCCTTTGCCATCCTACCGGCCGGTCGGCATTCCGATGCCCTTGAAGTTCGCCTTCTTCAGCAGGCTCTCGTACTGGTGCGTCATGACGTACGCCTGTACCTGCGCCATGAAATCCATCGTGACCACGACGATGATCAGCAGCGAGGTGCCGCCGAAATAAAACGGCACGTTCCATTTGAGGATCAGGAATTCCGGCAGCAGGCACACCAGCGTCACATAGATCGCACCGGCCAGCGTCAGGCGCATCAGAATCTTGTCGATGTAGCGCGCGGTCTGATCACCCGGACGAATGCCGGGCACGAAGGCTCCGCTCTTCTTCAGGTTGTCGGCCGTTTCCTTGGGGTTGAACACGAGCGCCGTGTAGAAGAAGCAGAAGAACACGATCGCCGCCGCGTACAGCATCACGTACAGGGGCTGCCCCGGCGAGATCGCAGCCGCCATGTCCTTGAACCAGCGCAACCCCTCGGACGTGCCGAACCATCCGGCAACCGTGGCGGGGAACAGGATGATCGACGAGGCGAAAATCGGCGGAATCACGCCCGACATGTTCAGCTTGAGCGGCAGATGCGAAGCCTGCCCGCCGTAGACCTTGTTGCCAACCTGACGCCTCGCGTAATTGACGAGGATCTTGCGCTGCCCGCGCTCGACGAACACGACGAATCCGGTCACCAGAAACACCAGCGCGACGATGAACAGGGCCGTGATCGGATGCATCGAGCCCGTGCGCACGAGCTCGAGCAGCCCGCCGATCGCATTGGGCAGACCCGCCGCGATCCCCGCGAAGATGATCAGCGAGATGCCATTGCCCAGGCCGCGCTCGGTGATCTGTTCGCCCAGCCACATCAGGAAAATGGTGCCGGTCACCAACGTGGTCACCGTCGTGATCCGGAACACGAACCCCGGATCGAGCACGAGTCCGGGCTGATTCTCCAGCGCGATCGCGATGCCGAATCCCTGGAACAGCGCCAGCCCGACCGTACCGTAGCGCGTGTATTGCGTGATCTTGCGCCGGCCAGCCTCGCCTTCCTTCTTCAACGCCTCCAGCGCGGGCAATGCCACCGTCATCAACTGCATGATGATCGACGAAGAGATGTAGGGCATGATGCCCAGCGCGAAGATCGTGAAACGCGACAGTGCTCCGCCCGAGAACAGGTTGAAGATGCCGAGGATGCCCCCCTGCTGGCCCTGAAACAGGTCCGCCAGGCGGCCCGGGTCGATTCCCGGAACGGGAATGTGCGCGCCGATGCGGTAGACCACCATCGCACCGAGCAAAAACAGCAGCCGGCGCTTGAGGTCGCCGAACTTGCCGCTCTTGCCGAGCGTGGTCGCAGCCGGATTCGCCAACGCCTCGTCCTTACTCGCCGGCGGCCGCGGGGATGAGCACGGTCCCGCCCGCGGCCTCGATGGCCGCCCTGGCGCCCTTCGTGGCGCCCACACCGCGCAAGGTCAGCTTGCGCGTCAGTTTCCCCGCGAGGATCACCTTGGCCGACAGCGCGTGCGAGGCTACGATGCCGGCCCGTTTCAGTGCCGGCAAATCGATCTCGTCGAACGGCAGTTTCTCGAGTTCGGAAAGACGCACCTCGACCACGCGATCCTTCGCAGCCGAAATGAAGCCGCGCTTGGGCAGTCGCCGCTGGATGGGCATCTGGCCCCCTTCGAAGCCGACCTTGTGGTAGCCGCCGGAACGCGACTTCTGGCCCTTGTGCCCGCGCCCCGAAGTCTTTCCGAGACCCGACCCGATCCCGCGTCCGAGGCGCTTGCGGGGATGCTTGGCGCCGGGCGACGGTTTGATGTCGTTCAGATGCATGCCGTCATTCCTCACACGTCACGAGGTAGGCAACCTTGCGGATCATGCCGCGATTCGCGGCGGTGTCCGCAACTTCCACCGAATGGTTGATCCGGCGCAGCCCGAGCCCGCGCACCGTCGCCCGATGGGGGCGTTTGGTGCCGATGAGGCCGCGTACCAGGGTCACCTTGATCTTCTTGTCGCTCATGTCCTCACCCTTGAAGCTGCTCGACCGCCATGCCGCGCTTGGCTGCGATTTCCGCCGGCGAGCTGATTCGCGAAAGCCCGTTCAGCGTTGCACGCACGACGTTGTAGGGATTGGTCGAGCCGAAACACTTGGCGACGACATCGGTCATGCCCATCACCTCGAACACGGCGCGCATCGGGCCACCGGCGATGATCCCGGTCCCGGGCGACGCGGGCTGGATCAGCACCCTCGCCGCGCCGTGGTGACCGACGACGGCATGATGGACCGATCCGTCCTTCAGACTCACCTTGGACAGTTTCCGCCGTGCCTCTTCCATCGCCTTCTGGATCGCAACCGGGACTTCCCGCGACTTGCCCTTGCCCATGCCGACGCCGCCATCGCCGTCACCGACCACGGTAAGCGCGGCAAAACCCAGGATCCGGCCGCCCTTCACGACTTTGGTGACCCGGTTGATCGACACCATCTTTTCGCGCAACGAATCCTCCGGCTGTTGCGCCGACCGGGCATACCTCTTCTGCGGTTTAGCCATTCGCCTCTCGCCTCGTCTAGAACTTGAGCCCGCCCTCGCGTGCGGCCTCCGCCAGGGCCTTCACCCGTCCGTGATACCGGAACCCGGAACGATCGAAAGCGACTTCCTCGATCCCGGCCGCCTTTGCGCGCTCGGCAATGAGTTTCCCGACGACCTGAGCCGCCTTGACGTTGCCGCCGTTGGGCATCTCCTTGCGCAGCTCCGGGTCGAGCGTTGAGGCGGACGCCAGCGTGCGAGTGCCGCATCCGGAAATGATCTGGGCATAGATGTGGCCGTTGGAACGGTGCACCATCAGCCGTACCGCTTTCTGCTCGGCGATCCTGGCGCGGGTCTTTCGCGCCCTGCGCAAACGCGCCTGCTTGTTGTCGATAGCCATTTCCGCCCTTACTTCTTCTTGGTTTCCTTGATGACGACCTGCTCGTCGGCATAGCGCACGCCTTTGCCCTTGTAGGGCTCCGGCTTGCGATAGGCCCGCACTTCCGCCGCGACCTGTCCGACCTGCTGTTTGTCGATGCCCTTGATGACGATTTCCGTCTGCGTCGGCGTCTCGACCTTTACACCCGCAGGCATCCGGTGCTCCACCGGGTGCGAGAAGCCGAGCGTCAGATTGAGCTTGTCGCCCTGCGCCTGGGCGCGGTAACCCACGCCGACCAGCGTCAGCTTTTTCTGGAAACCCTGTGTCACGCCGATGACCATGTTGTTCAACAGTGCGCGCATGGTTCCCGTCTGCGCATCGGCACCCGGAACCCCCTGCCTTTCCTTGCACGTCAGCGCATCGCCCTCGCGCTCGATGTTCACCGCACGGTGGATTCGCTGGGTCAATGACCCGAGCGGTCCTTTGACCGTGATCTCATCGGGCGCCATCAGCACATCGACGCCGCCCGGCAATACGACCGGGTACTTCGCAACTCGTGACATCGCGCGGGCTCCTCAGGCTACGATGCAGATGACTTCGCCGCCGACGTTTGCGGCGCGCGCCCTGCGATCGGTCATCACCCCCTTGGGCGTCGAGACGATCGCGATACCCAGCCCGTTGAGCACGCGCGGCAGATCGCGCGAGGCCTTATACACGCGCAACCCGGGCCGGCTGACGCGGTCGATTCGACCGATCACGGGTCTGCCGGCGTAATACTTCAGCCCGACATCCAGGACCGGCTTGCTGTCGACCTCGCGCACGGAATACCCATCGATATAGCCTTCGTCCTTGAGCACCGCGGCGATGGCGACCTTGATCTTGGAGGACGGCATGCTGACGGCGGGCTTCTCGGCCATCTGGCCGTTGCGGATGCGGGTCAGCATGTCGGCGATCGGATCAGTCATGCTCATGCCTGTCTCCTCACCAGCTCGCCTTGGTCATGCCGGGCACCTCGCCGCGCATGGCGATGTCGCGCAACTTGTTGCGGCACAGGCCGAACTTGTGAAACACGCCGCGAGGCCGCCCGGTGAGGCGGCAGCGGTTGCGCAGCCGGACGGGGGAAGCGTTGCGCGGCAGTTGCTGAAACTGCTCGCGCGCCGCAATCCTTTGCTCCGGTGAACGGTTGCGGTCGTTCATCGCGGCGATCAGCTCCGCCCGCCTCGCGGCGTACTTGGCCACCATCCTTCGCCGTTTTTCATCTCGATTCTTCAGTGCAAGTTTCGCCATGCTGTCCTCAGTTTCTGAACGGGAACTTGAAGGACGCCAGGAGCGCCTTGGCCTCGTCGTCGGTCTTCGCCGTCGTCGTGATGCTGATGTTCATCCCGCGCAAGGCGTCGATCTTGTCGTAGTCGATTTCCGGAAAAATGATCTGCTCCTTGATGCCGAGGCTGTAATTGCCGCGGCCGTCGAAGCCGCCCGCCGATACGCCGCGGAAGTCGCGAATGCGCGGAATCGCGATCGAGATCAGCCGGTCGAGAAACTCGTACATGCGCGGGCCGCGCAAGGTCACCATGCAGCCGACCGGGTAACCCTTGCGGATCTTGAAACCCGCGATGGACTTCTTGGCGTTGGTCACGACCGGCTTCTGACCGGCGATCTTCGTCATGTCGCCGACCGCATTCTCCATGACTTTCTTGTCCGCGACCGCCTCCCCGACACCCATGTTGAGCGTGATCTTGGCGATGCGGGGCACTTCCGCGACCGACTTGTAGCCGAACCGCTTCGACAGCTCGGGTACGATGCTTTGCCGATATTGATCCTGCAAACGGGCCATGTTCTGTAGTTCCCTCACCCGCCCGCTCGCGCCCGCCGGAGCGGGCTGCGGAGCGAGCATGGATTCGTCATGCATCCAGCATTTCGCCGTTGGACTTGAAGACGCGCACCTTGCGCCCGTCGTCGAGCACGCGAAATCCCAGCCGATCCGCCTTGTGCGTCTGCGGGTTGATGATGGCGACGTTCGACTGATGGATCGGCATCGCCATTTCCAGGATGCCACCCGGCTGGTTCTTCAGCGGATTGGGGCGCGTATGTTTTTTCACCTTGTTCACCCCCTCCACGACGATGTGTTCGTCATCGACGCGCAGCAACACCGCGCCGCGCTTGCCCTTATCCTTGCCGGCCGTGACGACGACCTGGTCGCCCTTGCGTATCTTGTACATTGCAATCCCCTAGAGCACTTCCGGCGCCAGCGACACGATCTTCATGAACCGCTCGGTGCGCAGTTCGCGCGTCACCGGCCCGAAGATGCGGGTGCCGATCGGCTCCAGCTTGTTGTTGAGGAGCACCGCGGCATTTCCGTCGAACCGGATCAGGGAGCCGTCGGACCGGCGCACTCCTTTGGCCGTGCGCACGACCACGGCGCTATAGACCTCGCCCTTCTTGACCCGGCCACGCGGCGCGGCATCCTTGATGCTGACCTTGATGACGTCACCGATGCCGGCATAGCGGCGCTTCGATCCACCGAGGACCTTAATGCACATGACCGAACGCGCGCCGGTATTGTCGGCGACGTTCAGCAAGGACTGCATCTGAATCATTTTTTCACCTCTCCAACTTGTCCCGCCATGCCGTTCTGGCGGTCAGTCTTGGATCCCGCGCGGGTCGGACTGCCCCCACGATGCGGGCAGTTACGGAAAGCTGCGAATTATAGCAACCGGACGCGGCGCCATGCAACCGGCGCCGGCAAGTCGCGCGCCGGACACGATGCCCCGTCAGACGATCTTCGCCTTCTCGATCACCTGCGTGACCCGCCACGCCTTGGTCTTCGAGATCGGGCGGCATTCCTCGATCTCCACCAGATCGCCGGCGGCAGGCACCGCCGCGCCGGCGTCGGCGTGGTATTTCCTGGAGCGCGTGACGACCTTGCTGTACAGCGGATGCTTCACCCGCCGTTCGACCAGCACGGTCACCGTTTTCTGCATCTTGTCACTGACGACGCGGCCCGTCAGCACGCGGCGAACCTGTTCCTGCGTCATTTGGCCAACTCCCGTTCCCGCAGTACCGTCTTCACCCGAGCGATGTCCTTGCGCACCTTGGCCAACTGGCTCGTATTCGAAAGCTGCTGCGTCGCCAATTGCATGCGAAGCGAAAAATGCGCCCTCTCCAGTTCCAGCAATTCCTTGTTGAGATCGACCGCGTCCTTCTCTCTGAGATCTTTCGCTTTCATGTTCAGCTCATCTGCCTCGACACGACAATGGTGGAAATCGGCAATTTGGCCGCTGCGAGCGCAAAGGCCTCGTGCGCCAGCCGCTCATCCACGCCGTCCATCTCATAGAGAACCTTGCCAGGCTGGATGGGCGCGACCCAGAATTCCGGATTGCCCTTTCCGTTTCCCATACGCACCTCCGCCGGCTTCTTGGAAACCGGTTTGTCGGGAAAGATGCGGATCCAGATCCGGCCACCGCGCTTGATATGGCGCGTCATCGCCCGGCGCGCGGCCTCGATCTGGCGGGCGGTCAGAAATCCGCGCTCGACGGCCTTGAGGCCGTATTCGCCGAAGCTGACCTTGGCACCGCGCGTCGCGAGGCCCTTGTTCCGCCCCTTCTGTTCCTTACGGTACTTTCTTTTCGCCGGTTGCAGCATCGCTTGCTCCTGACTTCCTCACTCGTTTGACCGCAGGTTTGGCCGGTGCGGCCGCAGCCTCGGCGAGCGGTTTCGCCGCGGCCGCGGGCTTGGCAACGGTCTTGCGCGTACGCTTGACTGCCGGCTTGGCTTCGCCGGGCGACTCGGCGGGCGCTGCCGCCTCGCCCCCCGCGGCCGCCGGGGCCGCGACGGCAGCCGGTCTGGGAGTGCGCGGAGGAGCCTTGCGCACCTTTCTCGCCGGTTCCGACTCGGCCGGAATTTCCGTGACTCCGGTCGGCTGCTCGGCCTTGCCCATCACCTCGCCCTTGAACACCCAGACCTTGATGCCGATCACACCGTAGGTCGTCTTTGCCTCGGAGAAACCGTAATCGATGTCGGCACGCAAGGTGTGCAGCGGCACGCGGCCCTCCCGATACCACTCGGTGCGGGCAATCTCGGCTCCGTTGAGTCGCCCGGCACTCATGATCTTGATGCCCTGGGCGCCGAGGCGAACGGCGTTCTGCATCGCGCGTTTCATGGCGCGCCGGAACATGATGCGCTTCTCGAGCTGCTGCGCGACCGAATCGGCGACGAGCTGAGCGTCGACCTCGGGCTTTCGCACCTCTTCGATGCTCACATGCACCGGAACCCGCAGGATCTTCTGCAGATCGAGCTTCAAATGCTCGATCTCCTCGCCCTTCTTGCCGATCACCACGCCGGGGCGCGCGCTGAACACCGTGATGCGCGCATTCTTCGCCGGACGCTCGATCACCACATGGCTGACCGATGCGTGGGCGAGGCGCTTTTTCAGGTAATCGCGGACCTGGATGTCCTCGTTGAGCATCTGGGCGAACTGCTTGGAGTTGGCATACCAGCGCGACGCCCAGTCGTGGTTGACGGCGAGGCGGAAGCCGGTCGGATGTATTTTCTGTCCCATCGATGCTCCTTACTTCTTGGCCGGTTTTTTCGCGGGCTGGTCGCCGACCGACACATAGACGTGGCAGCTCGGCTTCTGGATGCGGAACCCGCGGCCCTTCGCACGCGGCATGAACCGCCTGAGAAACGCACCGCGCTCGACATGGACGCTGGTCACATGCAACGCGTCGATGTCCGCGCCATCGTTGTGCTCGGCATTGGCGATCGCGGATTCCAGCACCTTCCTGATGATCCTGGCGCCCTTCTGCGGACTGAAGCCGAGAACATTCAGGGCCTGATCGACCCGTTTCCCGCGGATCAGGTCGGCGATCTGCCGACCCTTCTGCGCCGACAGACGTACCCCCCTCAAGCTCGCATTGGTTTCCATCTGGATCCCTTACTTCTTGACCTTCTTGACCGGCACCGCAGCTTTCTTTCCGGCCGTGTGCCCCTTGAATGTCCTCGTCAGCGCAAACTCGCCCAGCTTGTGCCCGACCATGTTTTCCGATACGTAGACCGGGATATGCTGCTTTCCGTTATGCACCGCGATCGTCAGGCCGACGAACTCCGGTACGACCGTGGAGCGCCGCGACCAGGTCTTGATCGGCCGCTTGTCTCCGGTCGCCCTGGCGGCATCCACCTTCTTCGTCAGATGCGCGTCGACGAAGGGCCCTTTCTTGACTGAACGTCCCATGGTTGACCTCTGGATGTCCTACTTCTTGTGCCGACGCTGGACGATCATGCTCTCGGTACGCTTGTTCTTGCGCGTACGATAACCCTTCGTCCATTGCCCCCATGGCGTACGCGGTCCGCCGGCTGCGGCAGTACGGCCCTCGCCGCCCCCGTGCGGGTGGTCGACCGGATTCATCGCCACGCCGCGTACCGTCGGCCGGATGCCGCGCCAGCGCTTGGCGCCTGCCTTTCCGATCGAGCGCAGATTGTTCTCTTCATTGCCCACCTCGCCGATCGTCGCCCTGCACTCCACGTGCACTCTTCGCACCTCGCCGGAACGCAGCCGGACCTGGGCATAACTGCCTTCGCGCGCGAGCAGCTGTGCCGAGGCGCCCGCCGAACGTGCGAGTTGCGCGCCCTTGCCCGGGATCATTTCGACGCAATGGATGGTGGTACCCACCGGGATGTTGCGCAGCACCTTGGCGTTGCCCGCCTTGATCGGCGCATCGGGACCGCTGAGCACCTCGGCGCCGACGGCGAGCCCCTTGGTCGCGATGATGTAGCGGCGCTCGCCGTCCGCGTAACACAGCAGCGCGATATGGGCGCTGCGGTTCGGATCGAACTCGATCCGCTCGACCTTGGCGGGAACGCCGTCCTTGTCGCGCCGGAAGTCGATGATGCGGTACATCTGCTTGTGCCCGCCGCCCTGATGCCGGGTCGTGATGTGCCCGTGATGATTGCGGCCGGCCTTGCGCGGCTTCCATTCGATCAGCGCGCCGTGCGGGCGGCCCTTGTGAAGGTGCCGGCTGACGACCTTCACGAGCGCCCGGCGGCCCGCCGAAGTCGGTTTGACCTTGACCAGAGCCATCAGGCACCTCCCCCTTCTACGAAATTGATCTCCTGTCCGGCCTTGAGACGGACGAAAGCCTTGCGGACGTCGCTGCGCCGGCCCAGGCGTCCGACCGTGCGCTTGAGTTTCCCCTTCAGGTTGGAGACCTGCACCGATTCGACGCCGACCTTGAACAGCAGCTCGACCGCGGCCTTCACCTCCGGTTTGGTCGCGTCGGGCGCCACGAAGAAGATCACCTGCCGGTTCCGGTCGGCAATCTGTGTCGCTTTCTCCGAGATCTGCGGCGCGAGCAGCACCCGCATCAAACGTTCCTGGCTGAAACGGCTCATCCCATCATCTCCTCGAACCGGGCCACGGCTCCGCGGGTCATCAGCACGCGCGGATAACCGACCAGCGATACCGGATCGGCCTGGTGCACACCCAGGACCAGGACATTCGGCAGGTTGCGCGAAGACAGATAGAGATTTTCGTCGAACTCGTCGGTGATCACGAGCACGGAATCGAACCCCATCCCCTTGAGTTTTTCAACCAGCAGTTTCGTCTTGGGCGCCTCGACGCTGAACGCGTCGACCACCGCCAGGCGATCCTCGCGCGCAAGCTGCGACAGAATCGACGCGATGCCGGCGCGATACATCTTCCGATTGACCTTGTGTTCGAAATTCTCGTCTGGCAGATTCGGGAAGATCTTTCCGCCTCCTCGCCACAGCGGAGAGGACGCACGGCCGGCGCGGGCCCTGCCGGTGCCCTTCTGGCGCCACGGCTTGTGGGTACTCTTGTTGATCTCGCTGCGACCCTTCTGCTTGCGCGTGCCCTGGCGCGCATTGGCCTGGAACGCCACGACGACCTGGTGCACCAGAGACTCGTTATAGGCTCGGCCGAAGAGCGCATCCGAGGCCTGCACGGTCGCCGCCGACTGGCCTTGATCGTTGATCAGCTTCAGTTCCATTCAGCCCCCCGCTTTCACGGCCGGACGCACGACCACGTCAGCCCCCTTGTGACCCGGCACCGCTCCCTTGACGAGCAGCAACTGGCGCGCTTCGTCGACCCGGACCACCACGAGGTTGAGCTCGGTGCGTGCGACACTGCCGAGATGTCCCGGGAGCTTCTTGCCCGGAAAAACCCGCCCCGGGTCCTGTGCCATCGAGATCGAACCCGGCGTGTTGTGGGAACGCGAATTGCCGTGGGTAGCACGATTCGAACCGAAATTGTGACGCTTGATGGAGCCCGCGAAACCTTTGCCGATCGAGGTGCCGCTGACATCGACCTTCTGGCCCGGCTTGAACAGGGTCACCGGGACCGGATCACCGGGGCTCACGCCCGCGAGCTGCGCTGCGTCGACCCTGAATTCCTTGAGCGTATGGCCGGCCTGAACGCCGGCCTTGGCGAGATGCCCGGCTATCGGTTTCGTTACCCGGCTCGCCCGTCGCACTCCGAAAGCGACCTGGATCGCGGCATAGCCGTCGCGTTCCGGGGTCTTGATCTGCGCGACGCGATTGTTCGACACGTCCAGCACCGTCACCGGGACGCTCGATCCGTCATCGGTGAAGATGCGCGTCATGCCGACCTTGCGTCCGACAAGGCCTAGCGTCATTGTAAGTTCCCTCCTGGGAGGCGCCGACTGCAATTGGCCGGCTGATTGATCCTCGCGGCTGAAGCCGCTCCTACTGTAGCTTGATCTCGACGTCCACGCCTGCCGGCAGATCGAGCTTCATCAGCGCATCGACCGTCTTGTCCGTCGGATCGATGATGTCCATCAGCCGCAGGTGTGTACGGATCTCGAACTGGTCGCGAGACGTCTTGTTCACATGCGGCGAGCGCAGCAGGTCGAATCGTTCGATCCGGGTCGGCAGCGGCACCGGACCGCGAACCAGTGCGCCCGTACGTTTGGCCGTATCGACGATATCGAGCGCCGACTGGTCGATCAACCGGTAATCGAACGCCTTGAGTCGTATACGGATTCTCTGGCTTTCCATTGTCATTGTCCCGTCAGCAATCGACCGGCCGCGAGCCGCTGCCCGCAGCGGCGCTGCGCGCGCACGCGCTTCGCGACCCGCTTCATTCGATGATCTTCGCCACGACGCCGGCGCCCACGGTGCGGCCGCCTTCGCGGATCGCGAAACGCAGGCCCTCTTCCATCGCGATCGGCGAGATGAGCT
>JBBIUI010000055.1:0-16093 GCA_037440385.1 Rhodocyclales bacterium
CCAGCGGCCCTACACTTGGCAGCGCAAGAACTGGGATACCCTCTGGGCCGATGTCGAGGCATTGCTCGGCGGAGAGACGCCGTCGCAAACTCCCCGCGAGCATTTCATGCGCGCCATCGTTACGGCACCTGCGCACTCCGTACCGGAAGGCGTCACCAAGTATCTGCTGATCGATGGCCAGCAGCGCCTCACCACACTCCTCGTAATGCTTGCTGCGATTCGAGATCGCGCTCGCCAGCTCGGTGATCAAGAGCTCGCGAATCGCATACACGAACTGTACCTGACGAACCGGTACGCGCGCCCGGATCGTGCGCTTGGAGAAGGTGGCGAAAGTCGACAATCGTCGTCTCGTCGGGCACCGACTCGCGCGCGAGATCGATGCCGGCGAAGCGGCGCGGCGCGCTCGAGTCGTTGAGCGCCGCTTCCATGGCGGGGCCGGACAAGTCGACCCACTGCTGAACGAAGCAGATGCGCGGCATGCGCTCCAGAGGCATCGGTGGGCGTCCGTTGCCCAGCCTTCGGATCGATCGGCTCGATCCGCGCGCACAGCCCCGCCCACGGCACGACGCGGCTCATCTCGCCCGGAAAGACTTCCCGCTGGCCGTCTTGCGAAACGTCGCGAAGGTACCTGCGTCCAACGTCATCGGCTTCAGCGATTCGTCTCGTCTCTCATCGTCCAAACCGTCATTCGGACGGCGTGAACACGAAACCGGTCACTCATTCAGAGTTGCCTTAGAATGTCCTCGGTACGGGAGGCAGGATGATCGATGACATCGCCGGGTTGCGCCGGATATTGACGGACCATCGCAGCATCGCCGTGGTCGGAGTGTCGGCCAAGTGGAACCGGCCGAGCCATTTCGCCGCGAAGTACATGATGGAACACGGCTACCGCGTGATCCCGGTCAATCCCCAGTACTCCGAGGTGCTCGGGCAGAAATGCTATGCGCGGCTCGCCGACATCCCGGAACCCGTGGGCATCGTCGATTGTTTCCGTCGCGCCGCGGAAATTCCGGCGATCGTCGAGGAGGCGGCGCGCATCGGCGCACGCGTCCTCTGGATGCAGCTCGGCGTCATCCACCCGGAGGCGGCGCGGCGCGCACAGGAGCTGGGGCTCGAAGTGGTGATGGATCGCTGCGTCAAGATCGAATACGCGAGGCTGTTCGGCGGGCTGAACTGGGCCGGGGTCAATACTGGCGTCATCTCGGCCCGGCGCCCGCCCTGCCCGCCGGCTGCACGGTGATCGTCACGCGTGCGCCGTCAACGCGCACGCCCATAGCCTGCCAGCCCGACGAGCAGCCGCACCAGGCCATAGGCCATCCAGCGCGTGGCGCGTGCCGGCCACGGTTTGTTCTTCCAGCGGTCGTGCCGCAGTTCCTGCGCACCGCCCGACAGGGCCCGTTCCAGGCACTCGCACAGTCGTGATGCGAAGTCCTCGTCGCGCACGACGACGTTGGCCTCGCGGGCGAGCAGCAGGCTGAACGGGTCGATGTTGCTCGACCCGACCGTGGCCCAGCAGCGATCGACGACCGCGACCTTGGCGTGCAGGAAACCGCGGTGGTATTCGTAGATGCGGATGCCCGCGGCGAGCATCGAGCCGTACAACGCCTGGGATGCGTAATGCAGCAACAGGTACTCGACGCGGCCCTGCAACAGAACGATCACCCGTACGCCTCGCGCGGCAGCCTGCGCCATCGCATGGCGGAAGCGGCGGCGCGGCAGGAAGTAGGCATTGGCCAGGATCACCTCGCTCTTCGCCGCGTCGATGGCTTCGAGATAGGCCTCTTCGATGTCGCGCCGATGCAGCACGTTGTCGCGGATCACGAAAGCCGCGCGCACGCCCCCGCGCGGCGCGATTGCCGGTGCGGGGTCGGGCCCGATGCGCGCCCGGTGCCGGAAATTCGACCAGGCGGTGACCTGCCACAGCCAGCGGGCCGCGTGGTGAATCGGGCCGAGCAGCGGCCCTTCGATGCGCACGGCATAGTCTCGGCGCGGCGGCGTATGCCCCGGCGTGTGCATGTCGTCGATGATGTTGATGCCGCCGACGAACGCGACCCGCGCATCGATCACCGCCAGCTTGCGGTGCATCCGCCGCAGCCGGTGGCGGTAAAACGGCGACAACCCGATATCGGGACGGTAGACCAGCACCTCCACGCCCTCGGCGACGAGCCGCGGCATCAGCGTATCGGCGAACGTCCGCGCACCGAAACCGTCGACGAGCACGCGCACGGCGACGCCGCGCCTGGCCGCGCGCGCGAGGGCCTGCGCGATGTCGCGTCCGGTCACGTCGTCCTCGAAGATGTAGCTCTCGAGATGCACTTCGCGCCGTGCGGCATCGATCGCCGCGCGCAGCGCAGGGAAATAGGCGCTGCCGTTCTCCAGCAGCTCGATCCGGTTGCCGGGAAGGAATTCGACCGTCATCCCTGCGCCGCGCCGCGCACCTCGAGGTGGGCCGAGATCACCGCGTGATCCGAGATGCGCGACCAGGGAAGGCCGTAGTAGACGGCCGCCCGGTCGACGTCGAAGCCGCGCACGTAGATGCGATCGAGCCGCAACACCGGCAGCGTGCTGGGGAAGCTGCGCGCGGGCTCGCCGCCGGCTGCGCAAAACACTTCGGTGAGATCCAGCCGATCGACGAGCACGCCGGCGGCCTGATTGTGCCAATCGTTGAAGTCGCCTGCGATGACCAGCGGAGTGCCCTGCGGGGCGAGCCGCTCCATGCGCTCGGCCAGCGCGAGCATCTGCCGGCGGCGGCTGCCCGCGGTCAGGCCCAGATGCACGCACACGCAGTGCAGCGGCTTGCGCCAGCCGGGCGGGGCGACCTGGCAGTGCAGCAGCCCGCGCTGCTCGAGGCGGTGTGCGGAAATGTCCTGATTCTGGTACGACAGGATCGGGAAACGCGACAGGATCGCGTTGCCATGGTGGCCGCTGTCGTAGACGGCGTTGCTGCCGTAGGCGCTGTCCTTCCAGACGTCCTCGGCGAGGAATTCGTGCTGGGGCGCGTCCGGCCAGTCCTCGTAGCGGGTCGCGTGGCCGGTGTGCAGCCCCTGCACCTCCTGCAGGAACAGGATGTCCGGATTCAGCACGCGCAGCCGGTCGCGCAGCTCATGGATCACCATGCGGCGATTGAACTGCGAGAAACCCTTGTGGATGTTGTAGGTGGCGACGTGGATGCGCCGGGTCATGCCGCCAATGTAGCGCGCCGCGCGCGAAACGGCCAGAGCGGATCGCAGCCGCCGCGCGCGCCGGTCAGGACGCCTCCAGCATGCGCTCCAGCGCGATGCGCGCCAGCCGCGCTTCGTGATCGGGAACGCGGATGCGATTGACGACGTTGCCTTCCGCGAGGTTCTCCAGGCACCAGGCGAGATGCTGCGGGTCGATGCGCGCCATCGTCGAGCAGTTGCAGACCATCGGGGACATGAACTGGACGATCTTGCCCTGTGGCCTGACCTCCTCGGCCAGCCGGTTGACCAGATTGAGTTCGGTGCCCACCAGCCAGCGCGTTCCGGCTGGCGCCTCGTGTATGGTCCGCAGGATCGTCTCCGTGGAGCCGACGTAGTCCGACAGCCGGCACACCTCGAAGCTGCACTCCGGGTGCGAGATGACCAGGCCGTCCGGATGCTCTTTGCGCCAGCGCAGGATGTGCGCGCTCTGGAACATCTGGTGAACCGAACAATGGCCCTTCCACAGCAGGATGCGCGCCGCGGCGATTCTCTCCGGCGTCAGGCCGCCGAACGGGAGATCCGGATCCCAGACGGCGATCCGTTCGGGCGCGATCCCCATCTGATGGGCGGTCCAGCGCCCGAGATGCTGGTCGGGAAAGAACAGCACCTTCTCGCGGCGCGCGAAGGACCATTCGAGGATGCTGCGCGCATTGCTCGACGTACATACGATGCCGCCATGCTCGCCGCAGAACGCCTTCAGGTCCGCCGCGGAGTTGATGTAGGTGACGGGGGTATGGGTCGCGTCGGCATCCGCGCAGGCCTCGCCCAGTTCGCGCCAGCACCGTTCGACCTTGGCGAGGCTCGCCATGTCGGCCATCGAGCAGCCCGCGGCCAGATCCGGCAGGACCACGATCTGTTCCGGCCGGGACAGGATGTCCGCGACCTCGGCCATGAAATGCACGCCGCAGAACACGATGTAGCGCGCGTCGGCGTGCGCCGCCAGCCGGGAGAGTTTGAGCGAGTCGCCGGTCAGGTCGGCGTGCCGATACACATCCGCGCGCTGGTAGTGATGGCACAGGATGACCGCATCCTTGCCGAGCCGCGCGCGCGCGGCGCCGATGCGGCTCTGCGCCTCGTCGTCGGCGAGACTGCCGTAGCGATCGAACCGTATGGCGGCCGCTTGCATCGTGCGTGGATCTTCGCCAGCCGAACGACCGCTCAGGATTGCGTCCAGGGCAGCCCGGCCTTGCGCCAGCCGCCGATCGTGTTGCGCTGGCCGCGGGCATCGCGGTCGCCCTCGAATCCTTCCAGCACGTTGTAGCAGTCCGGATAACCGGCCTGCGTCGCAGCCGCGGCCGCGCGGTGGGAACGGTGGCCGCTGCGGCAGATGAACATCACCACCGATTCCGGATCGACCTCGCGTTCGAGCTGTGCGAGGAAATGCGCATTGAGCACATTGCCCGGATAGGAGTGCCACTCGATCTCGACCGCACCGGGGATGCGGCCGACGAAATCCAATTCGGCGCGCGTGCGCACATCGACCAGTCTGGCCCCGGGCGCATCGCGCCAGACCTCGCAGGCTTCCAGGGGGGTGAGCGCGCCCTCGTAGGGCATTTGCAGTTCCTTCGCCCGGCTCTGGGCGAGAGACAGGATCGCGGCGAGTTTTCCCATGTGCGGCCGAACGCGAAAACGGGCCGCAAAGTATACGTCAATTCGCCGGCCATCCTTCGCCGCACCGGTGGCGGCGCGGCCGGTCGTCGGCCGGCACCGGGCACGCAGGGGCCATCGATCGCATGGCCGGTCCGTCGCCGGTTTTGACGTGCATCGAATTGCGCGCCCATAATGTCCGGACTCGCCGCGCCGAAGCCGGTCCGGTCGGGACGTCGCAGGACCGTTCGTCGAAGCAGCCGCGATCGCCGCACAGCATGACATGACCGCATCACTTTCGGCCAAACCACCCGCCGGGCGCCAGGCCGCACGGATCGCTCGCGGTCGGCCGATTGCGCGCAGCGCTCGGTGTGCGCGCCGGGCCGCACTCGTGGCGATCGCAGCGTGCGCTTCGATCTCGTTCGCACTGGCCGCCGGCATCGCCGGGCAGCGTTTCCCCGACGTACTGTCCGCCGAGGTCCGGGCGTCGGCCGATGGCACGTACGACTTCGACGTGACCGTCTCTTCGCCCTACGACACCGCGGCCCGCTACGCGGATGGGTTTCGCGTGACCACATCCGCCGGGCGGGTGCTCGGCGAGCGCAAGCTGTGGCATGACCATCGGGACGAACAGCCGTTCACGCGGGATCTGCACTCCGTGAAAATTCCGCCGGAGGTGAAGACCGTCGTCATTCAGGCGCGAGACCGGCAGCATGGCTACGGCGGTCGTTCGATCGAGATCAGGCTGCCGGGCCGATAGTGGCGTGCGCGCACCATTTCCGTGCATCCCGGCCTCGTGGCGCGCCGCGATGGTGCATCGTGCGGGCCGCCGGTGCGGGTCGTGCGCAGACGGCGCGACCGGTGTGCGGCTGGCATGCGGCGTGCTAAGCTAACCGCGGACGAATTCCCCGTAACTCTTCCCCAGGAGAGAACATGCAGCCGCAAGACGTGATGAAGCTGATCAAGGACAAGGAAGTCAAGTTCGTCGATCTGCGTTTTACCGACACACGCGGCAAGGAGCAGCACGTCGGCGTGCCGGTGAAGGCGTTCGGCGAGGACAAGTTCGAAGACGGCCATGCCTTCGACGGTTCGTCGATCGCCGGATGGAAGGGCATCCAGGCTTCCGACATGCTGCTGATGCCCGATCCGCGCTCGGCCTACGTCGATCCGTTCATGGACGAGACCACGCTGGTGCTGTCGTGCGATGTCGTGGAACCGGCCGACGGCAAGGGTTACGATCGCGATCCGCGCTCGATCGCCAAGCGCGCCGAGGCCTTCCTGAAGTCGACCGGGCTCGCGGATACCGCCTACTTCGGACCCGAACCGGAGTTCTTCATCTTCGATTCGGTGGAATGGTCGGTCGATATGTCCGGTTCATATTGCAAGGTCTTCTCGGAGGAAGCGGCATGGGCGTCCGCCGAAAAGTTCGAGGGAGGCAACATCGGCCACCGTCCGGGGATCAAGGGAGGTTACTTCCCGGTTCCGCCGGTCGACTCGCTCAACGACATCCGCGCCGCGATCTGTCTCGCACTGGAGCAGTGCGGCGTCGAAGTCGAGGTGCACCACCACGAGGTCGCGACCGCGGGCCAGTGCGAGATCGGCACCCGCTTCGCCCCGCTGGTGCGCCGCGCCGACTGGACCCAGGTGCTCAAGTATGTCGTGCATAACGTCGCGCACAGCTACGGCAAGACGGCGACGTTCATGCCCAAGCCCATCGTCGGCGACAACGGCTCGGGCATGCACGTGCACCAGTCGCTATGGAAGGACGGCCAGAACCTGTTCGCCGGCAACGGCTACGCGGGACTGTCCGAATTCGCGCTGTATTACATCGGCGGCATCATCAAGCACGCCAAGTCGCTCAACGCGCTGACCAATCCCGGCACCAATTCGTACAAGCGGCTCGTCCCCGGATTCGAAGCGCCCATCAACCTCGCCTATTCGGCGCGCAACCGCTCCGCGGCGATCCGCATTCCGTTCGTGTCCAGCCCGAAGGGTCGGCGCGTCGAGGTGAGATTCCCCGATCCGACGGCCAATCCCTACCTCGCATTCGCGGCGATGATGATGGCGGGACTCGACGGCGTCATGAACAAGATCCACCCCGGCGATCCGATGGACAAGAACCTGTACGACCTGCCTCCCGAGGAAGCGTCCAAGGTGCCGCATCCGTGCGCCGCGCTCGACGAGGCGCTGGATTGCCTGGACAAGGATCGCGAGTTTCTCGCGCGCGGCGGGGTGTTCTCCAACGACATGATCGACGCCTACATCGAACTGAAGATGGAGGAGGTCACGCGCTTCCGCATGACCACGCACCCGATCGAATACGACATGTACTACTCCTCGTGAGCGTTGCCGGCGGTGCGCCGATGCGCGCGCGTCGGCGTACCGGGCGCTGCGGTTCGGTTGATGTCGGGGTCCGGTTTGCATAGACTTGGACACTCCTCGATTGCCCGGGCATGACGATGGCTGCGCGCGGGTGGGCTGTGCTGGTTCTCGGATGCGTGCCGATCGCCGCGCACGCGGACATCTACAAGTGCGTCGACGGCGCCGGTCACGTGACCTATTCGAACATCGTCCAGAAGGGTTGCCAGAAGCTCAACCTGGAACCGCTGTCGTCGATTCCGCCGCCGCCGAAGCCTGCCGCGAAGCCGGCCAATGGCGCGCAGCACGCTCCGGCCGGCTTCCCCAGGGTGGACGCCGAGACCCAGAAGAAGCGCGACGGCGACCGGCGCAAGATTCTCGACGATGAACTGGCGGCGGAGATGAAGCAGCTCGACGAGGCGAAAAAGGCGCTCGCCGAGCAGGAAGCCGTTCGGCTGGGTTCCGAGCGCAACTACCAGAAGTTCATCGACCGGGTTCAGCCCTACCGGGACGCGGTCACGGTGCACGAGCGCAACATCGAAGCGCTCAAGCGCGAACTGGCCAACGCGAAGTAGGCGCGGGCCTGCGCGCGGCGCGGTTCTTGCTGCGGTGTCTGCGCATGTCGCCCATCGAATCGGGGCCGGTCCTTCCGGCCTTCAGCGGTCTGGATCTGCTCTCCTCGGCGGTCGTCCTCGTCGATGGCTCGTCGCGCATCCGCTACCTGAATCCGGCTGCGGAGAACCTGTTTGCGGCGAGCGCGCGATCGATGCTCGACCGGCCGCTGGCCGAGCTGCTGGGCGAGCCGCCCGGGCTGGCCGCCGCGCTGGACAACGCGGCGCGCAACGACTGGAGCTACACCGGGCAGAACATCACGGTCGATCGCGAAGACGAGCCGCCGCTGAACCTCGACTGCACGGTCAGTCCGGTGGACTCGGGCGCGGTGAGGCTGCTGCTCGAATTCCGGCTCATCGACCAGCGCCTGAAAGCCGATCGCGAGGAACGGCTGCTCGAGCAGCAGCAGGCGAGCCGCGAGCTGGTGCGCAATCTCGCCCACGAAATCAAGAATCCGCTGGGCGGCATCCGCGGCGCGGCGCAATTGCTCGAGCGCGAGCTGGCCGATGCGCAGTTGCGCGAATACACCCAGGTCATCATCGCCGAGGCCGACCGGCTGCAGGCGCTGATGCACCGGCTGCTCGATTCGCACCGCATGATGCAGCCGGCGACGCTGAACATCCACGAGATCCTCGAACGCGTACGGCTGCTCGTCAACGCCGAGTTTCCGGCGGTGGACGTGGTGCGCGACTATGACATCAGCCTGCCCGCGATCACCGGCGACCGCGAGCAACTGATCCAGGCGGTGCTGAACATCGCGCGCAACGCGGCCCAGGCGGCGGGAGAGGCCGGCGAGGTCCGGCTGCGCACGCGCGCGGCGCGCCAGGTGACGCTGGCCAAGCGCCGGTACGCGCTGGCACTCGAACTGCAGGTCATCGACAGCGGTCCGGGGATACCGGAAGCGATCCGCGACAAGCTGTTCTACCCGCTGGTTTCCGGGCGCGAGGGCGGCAGCGGGCTCGGGCTGACGCTGGCGCAGAGCTTCGTCCAGCAGCATCATGGCAGCATCGCGGTCGACAGCCGCCCGGGCCGGACCTGCTTCACGGTGCTGCTGCCGATGAAGTGACACGGGAACGGGGGGCGCGAAACGATGGGCCGGACGCAGTCGAGGGACACGGGCGCACGGGACACCGGGGACGAGCATGTCGGAAAGCGATCGGCCGCGCAGTGGGCGGCAGGGCCGTTCCCGCTTCGCGTTCCCGCAGCGATCGATGTGCCTGCGTGATCAGTGAACGGTCATGAATCCGGTCTGGATCATCGATGACGATCGCTCCATCCGCTGGGTGCTGGAGAAGGCGCTCGCACGCGAGGACATCGCCTTCAAGAGCTTCGCTTCGGCGACCGAGGCGCTGGCCCTGCTCGATGCCGGCGCACGGCCGCCCCAGGTCATGATGTCGGACATCCGCATGAACGGTGCATCGGGGCTGGAGTTGCTGCAGCAGGTCAGGCAGCGCTTCCCGCAGCTTCCGGTGATCATCATGACGGCGTATTCGGACCTGGACAGTGCCGTCCAGGCTTTTCAGGGCGGCGCCTTCGAATACCTCCCCAAGCCCTTCGACGTCGATCAGGCGCTCGCGCTGATTCGCCGCGCCCTCGAGCAGAGCCGTGCCGGCGGCGACGAAGCGGCACTGCCCGACGTCACGGCCGAAATACTCGGTCAGGCCGCCGCGATGCAGGATCTGTTCCGGGCGATCGGCCGGCTGTCGCCATCGGTCGCGACCGTACTGATCACCGGCGAGTCGGGCACCGGCAAGGAACTCGTGGCGCGCGCACTGCATCGGCACAGCCCGCGGCGCGACGGGCCGTTCGTTGCGATCAACACGGCGGCGATCCCGCGCGAGCTGCTCGAATCCGAGCTGTTCGGCCACGAACGCGGCGCATTCACCGGCGCGAGCGCCGCGCGCCGCGGCCGCTTCGAGGAGGCGGCCGGCGGCACGCTGTTCCTCGACGAGATCGGCGACATGCCCGCCGAGCTGCAGACGCGATTGTTGCGCGTGCTCTCCGACGGACATTTCTACCGGGTCGGCGGGCATGCGCCGATCCGGGCCAATGCGCGCGTCATCGCGGCCACCCACCAGGACCTGGACGCGCGGGTGCGGCAGGGGCTGTTCCGCGAAGACCTGTTCCACCGGCTCAACGTGATCCGGCTGCGCCTGCCGGCGCTGCGCGAACGGCCCGAGGACATCGCGCTGCTCGCCCGGCATTTCCTCGCCGCCAGCGCGCGCGAGCTAGGCGTGGAACCGAAGCGGCTGTCGGAGGCGGCGCTGCGCCACCTGATGACGCTGGAATTTCCCGGCAACGTCAGGCAACTGGAAAACCTCTGCCACTGGCTCACCGTCATGGCCCCCGGCCAGAACGTCGGCCTCGCCGACCTGCCGCCGGAACTGCGCAGCCTGCAGCGAGAGGCTGCCGCCGACTGGTGCGGCGCGCTCGCGGCCGCGGCCGATCGCGCGCTCGGCGAGCGCCGCGGAGCCGCGTTCGCGTCGCTGCTCGCACAGTTCGAGCGGACGATGATCCGGCGTGCGCTCCTCGCGACCGGGGGCCGCAGGGTCGAGGCGGCCGCGGCTCTGGGCATCGGCCGCAACACGCTCACGCGCAAGATCCAGGAACTGGGCCTCGAAGACGGGCCCGCCGGCGAACCGCCGGCCGGCTGATTGCCGCGGTAGACTCGCCCGCATGGTTGCGACGGCCCACGAGCCGCTCGATGCGGCGAAGATCGAAGCGGCGCTCGGCGACCGGCGGGGACGCTTCCACGTTCTCGTGCGCGAGCGCTGCGGCTCGACCAACGGCGAACTGCGCGATCTGGCCGAGGCGGGCGCCCCGCACGCCAGCGTGCTCGTGTGCGAGGAGCAGAGCGCCGGCCGGGGCCGTCGCGGACGCATCTGGCGCTCGGTGCGCGGCGGCAGCCTGACGTTCTCGTTGCTGTGGCGGCTCGCGCCGCACGCGCCGGCCCCCACGGGGCTGAGCCTCGCGGCGGGAGTCGCGCTCGCGCGTGCGATCGAATCGCTGGGCGTGACCGGGCTTCGGCTCAAGTGGCCGAACGATCTGCTGCTCGACGGACGCAAGCTCGGCGGCATCCTGGTGGAAACCACGACGGGGCGGCATCCCGGCGCCGTCATCGGGGTCGGGATCAACGTCGCGCTGCCGCCGGATTTCGACACCGGCGCAGCGTTCGGCGCGACGGATCTCGCGGCCGCGCTCTCGCCGCCACCCTCGCGCAATCTGCTGCTCGGCGCGGCGCTGCGTTGGCTCGCGGCGGTGCTCGACCGGTTCGCGCTCGACGGCCTCGCCGGCCTGCGCCAGGACTGGCTGGACCGGGCGGCGTGGCTGGGCGAGCCGGTGCGGCTCGCCTGCGAGTTCGCGGCCCCGGTCGAGGGCACGCTGGCGGGCATCGATGCGGACGGTGCCGCGCTGCTTGCCGGTCCCGAAGGCGTGCGGCGTGTCGCGAACGGTGAGCTGTCCCTGCGCAGGGCGCGATGATCCTCGCGATCGACATCGGCAACAGCCGCATCAAGTGGGGGCTGCGTGACGGGCGCGCCTGGCGCGGGCGCGGCTCGGTCGCGCTCGCCGATGCGCAGCGGCTGGATCGGGAGATCCCCCCCGGCGCGATCGAACGCACGCTGATCGCGAACGTGGCCGGCGAGGCCGTCGCCCGGGCGGTCGTCTCGGCACTCGGCCCGCGCGCGGGGGATGTCGTTTGCGTGCGCCCGGCGGCGACGCAATGCGGGGTGCATAACGGCTACGAGGATCCGGCGCAACTGGGCAGCGACCGCTGGGCTGCGCTGATCGGCGCGCATCACCTGCACCGCGAAGCCTGCCTCGTGGTGATGGCGGGCACGGCGACCACCGTCGATACGCTCGATGCCAAAGGGATGTTCCGCGGCGGGCTGATCCTGCCCGGCATCGGGCTGATGCGCCGTTCGCTGGCACGAGGCACGGCCCGGCTGGGCCTGCAGGCGGGCATCGTTGCGGAGCTGCCGCGCAACACCGCCGATGCGATCGCGAGCGGCTGCATGCAGGCGCATCTCGGCGCCATCGAGCGACAGTTCGCGCAGATCGCCGCCGAGCCGGGCGCGCTGTGCCTGCTCAGCGGCGGTGCCTCGGCGGCGCTCTACGAACGGCTCGACCTGCCCAAGCGCCGAGTCGACGACCTGGTGCTGGAGGGACTGGTTCGCATCGGCCGCGAGCCGGCGTGAGCGCGGCGCGGCCGGCGCGATTTGCGTCGCGCCGGGGAAGTTGTCCGGGCCGCGAAAGTGCAGTAAGGTGCCGGCTCCGGGGTACTGTATCCGGTATGCCTTTTTAGACGAACACAAAGGAGGAGACTCATGGCCGTCACACGTGTCACGCTGGACGAATCCGAAATCCCCACGCAGTGGTACAACGTCGTCGCCGACATGCCGAACCCGCCCGCGCCGCCGCTGGGCCCGGATCACAAGCCGGTAAGCCCGGAGCAGATGATGGCGATCTTCCCCGGAGCGCTGCTCGAGCAGGAGATGTCCGGGAGCCGCTGGATCGACATTCCGGAGCCGGTGCGCGAGGTCTATCGGTTGTGGCGCCCCACTCCGCTATGCCGTGCGCAGCGGCTCGAACAGGCCCTGGGCACCCCTGCGAAGATCTTCTACAAATACGAGGGGGTCAGCCCGGCCGGTTCGCACAAGCCGAACACGTCCGTTCCCCAGGCGTATTACAACAAGATTTCCGGCATCGATCGGCTGAGCACGGAGACGGGTGCCGGGCAGTGGGGATCGGCGCTGTCGTTCGCCGGACAGATGTTCGGGCTGCAGGTACGCGTCTACATGGTCAAGGTGAGCTACCACCAGAAACCCTACCGGCGCTCGATGATGCAGGTCTGGGGGGCGGAGGTCTATGCGAGCCCGACGGACATGACGCAGGCCGGGCGCAACATCCTCGCCGAGCATCCGGACAGCCCCGGCTCGCTCGGCATCGCGATTTCCGAGGCGGTGGAGGAGGCGGCCTCGCGCAAGGACACCAACTACGCGCTCGGCTCGGTGCTCAACCACGTCCTGCTGCATCAGACCGTCATCGGCCTGGAAGCGAAGAAGCAGCTCGCGAAGATCGGCGAATATCCGGACATGGTGTTCGCGCCGTGCGGCGGCGGATCCAACTTCGCCGGGATCGCGTTCCCGTTCTTCGCCGACAACGCTGCCGGCAAGAAGGTGCGGCTGGTCGCGGTCGAGCCCTCGTCGTGTCCGACGCTGACCCGCGGCGTGTATGCCTACGACTTCGGCGATGCGTCCGGCTACACGCCGCTGATGCTGATGTACACGCTCGGCCATGATTTCATGCCGCCCAGCATCCATGCCGGCGGGCTGCGCTATCACGGCGATTCGCCGCTGGTGTCCCAGCTCTACAAGGAGGGGCTGATCGAGGCGGTCGCGGTGCCGCAGGTGGCGACCTTCGAGGCCGGCGTGACGTTCGCGCGCAGCGAGGGCATCATTCCCGCCCCCGAATCCTGCCATGCGATCCGCGCATGCATCGACGAGGCGCTCGAGTGCAAGAAGACGGGCGAGCCCAAGACGCTGCTGTTCAACCTGTCCGGTCATGGCCATTTCGACATGGCTTCGTATGACAAGTATCTGGCCGGCCAGCTCCAGGACTACGAGTACCCGCGCGAGGAGATCGAAGCCTCGCTGGCCAAGCTGCCGAAGATGGCCTGAAGCCGTGTGCGGGGCGGGCGTCGCGCAGGCGGCGCCCGCACGGAAAAGGCGAACGAGCGGTAAGCTACGCACCCGTCCGCCGCCGCTTTCATCATGAACGTCGCGCGTTTTTCCGTCCTCTTCCTGTTCGCGGTCAACGCCGTGCTGTTCGCGTGGGGAATGGGTTATCTGGGTGCGCGCGGATCGGGCGAACCCGAGCGGCTCGCGCAACAGCTCGCACCGGAACGCATCCGCATCGTCTCCACGAACGAACCGACGAGCCAGGCCGCGCCCGGCGCCGAGCAATGCCGCGAGTACGCCTCGCTCGACCTCGGGCAGGCCGGCCGGCTCGCCGAGGCCGCGAGCGCGGCGGGCCTTCGCGTGAGCCGCGTTCCGGCCGGGGAGTCCGCCTATCGGGTGTTCGTGCCCGCCCGAACCCGCGAGGAGGCCGAGCGCGAAGTGCTCCGGCTGCGGCGGCTGAACGTCGCGGAAGCCGCTCTGTCCGCGGACGGCAGTGGCGCACCGCCGGTGATTTCGCTCGGGCTGTTCGCCTCGGAACAGGCGGCGCGCGACCGGCTCGCGGAGCTGCAACGCAAGGGGATCGCGGATGCGCAGCTCGGCCCGAACGCCGGAGCCGCGCGCGAGACGGTGCGCGTCTCGGGCGCGAGCGAGGCGCTCGACGCGCTGGTGCGCGCACTCGCCGCGGCGGGGCCGGCAATGTCCTCGACACAGTGTCGCGCCGAGCGCGCCGGCCGATGAAAAGCGGCGGGCGCACGATGAACCGCCGTGGCCGACCGGCCGGGGCGCGCGGCAACGGGACCGCACGGCCCTATGTCATCGGCCTCACCGGAGGCATCGGCAGCGGCAAGAGCGCGGCCGCGCAGGTGTTCTGCGCGCTGGGTGCGGCGGTCGTCGATACCGATGTCATCGCCCGTGAGCTGACCGCACCGGGTGGCGCGGCGATGCCGGCGATCGCCGCGGCGTTCGGCGAATCGGTGCTCGCACCCGGCGGTGCGCTCGACCGGACGGCGATGCGCCGGCTGGCGTTCGCCGACGGTTCCGCCAGGGCGCGCCTGGAAGCCATCCTGCATCCGCTGATCCGCGCCGAGGCGCAACGCCGCTGCCGCGAGGCATCCGCCCCTTACGTCGTGCTGGTCGTGCCGCTGCTGGTCGAATCGGGCACCTATCGCGAGCGGGTCGCGCGCGTGCTGGTCGTGGATGTCGCCGAATCGACGCAGATCGCCCGCGTCATGGCCCGCAGCGGGCTGACGGAAGCCGAGGTGCGCGCGATCCTCGCCACCCAGGCGAGCCGCGCGCAGCGCTTCGCGGCCGCCGACGATGTGCTCGACAACGAAGGCGATCCCGAATCGCTGCGGCGCGCGGTGGCCGTGCTGCACGAGCGCTACCTCGCCGCGGCGCGCGCTGCCGGCTGAGCGAGGCGCGCGGTTGTTATTTCACAGGCAATCCTTCAGAATTCGGCCAGCCATCCCAGGGCCGGCGGTGTGATCACCTACGAATATCCGCTGAACGAACGCATCCGGACGCTGTTGCGGCTCGAGGACCTGTTCGAGAAGTCCTCCTATTTCATGCGCGCCGACGGGCACATGGAAAACCATGTCGCGCTGGTCACGCTGTTCGAGATCATGGAGGTCGCGAGCCGCGCCGACCTGAAGGTCGACCTGATGCAGGAGCTCGACCGGCAGCGCCAGATCCTGCTGTCGTTCCACAACAACCCCGACATCTCGGAGGAAGCGCTCTCGGGCGCGCTCTACGAGATCGAGCAGGCCAGCACGAATCTGCTGGCGATGGCCGGCAAGGTCGGCCACTATCTGCGCGAGAACGAGTGGCTGATGAGCATCAAGAACCGCGCGGCGATCCCCGGCGGCGTGTGCGAATTCGATTTGCCCTCCTACCATTTCTGGCTGAACCGCGACGCGGCCGTGCGGCGCGAGAACCTGGCGGACTGGATCGATCCGATGCTGCCGCTGCGCGACGGCCTGGCGATCGTGCTGCGGCTGCTGCGCGCGAGCGGCCGGGCGTCGAAGCACTCGGCCGCGGGCGGCGCCTTCAGCATGAGCGTGGCGGCCGAACCCAGGCTGACCCGCTGCCAGATGGTGCGGCTGCGCGTGCGCCGCGGCGAACCCTACATCCCCGAGATCAGCGCGAACAAATATGCGCTGAACATCCGCTTCACGTCGCCCGACGGCGGACTGCGTCCGCGTCAGGCCGACGCGGAAGTGATCTTCGAACTGACGCTTTGCAACCTCTAGCCGGACCTGCCGTCGGCCCCGGGCGTTTCGGCGGTTCCCGTCCGGCGCGCGGCGGGCCGGATCGAGACGGGTTTCAACGGCCGATGTCCTCGCACCGCCACGCCGCGCGCACCGCGGCGATGCCCTGCGCACCGAGGCTGCGTGCCCGATCGAGGTCGCACGCCTGGCATCCGCCCAGCGCATAGACCGGCAGCGGGGTGCCGCGGATCAGCTCGCCGAAGCGCTCCCATCCGATCCCTTCGCTTCCCGGATGGGTCGCGCTCGCGCGAACCGGGCCCAGCACGACCAGGTCCAGGCCCAGATCCGCGGCGTGCGCCAGCTCGCGTTCGTCGTGGCAGGACGCCGCGACCCACGGCAGCGCGGGGCGTGCGCGGGTGGCCATCAGCGC
>JBBIUI010000056.1:0-14905 GCA_037440385.1 Rhodocyclales bacterium
CGACGCGCAGACCGGCACGTTCGCCGGCACTCCGGCCAATGGCGACGTGGGCAGCATTCCGGTGCGCGTGATCGCCACGGATGCCGCCGGCGCACAGGCGGACCAGCGCTTCGCCATCGATGTCGCCAACGTCAACGATGCCCCCGAGATCGGCACGATGCTGGCGGACCAGACCGGGCACGCGGGCATTGCGCTGAGCTGGCAATTGCCCGGGAGCGCCTTCGTCGATGTCGATGCGGGCGACGTGCTCACCTACTCGGCCGCTCAGGCCGACGGTTCGGCGCTGCCCGACTGGCTCGCCTTCGACCCGTCCACCGGCACGTTCAGCGGCACCCCGCCGACCGCGGGCAACTACGCCTTGCGCGTGACGGCGACCGATGGGCCGGGCGCGTCCGCGAGCCAGCGCTTCGCGCTCGATGTCGTCTCCGGCCCGATCACCGCGCCGGATGCGGCGTGCGTCATCGAGGACCGCAAGCTGCTTGCCTGGGGCAACGTGCTCGCCAACGACCTCGATCCGGAAGGCAAACGTCTGCGGGTGGCCGATCCGGGCATGCGGCGCGGCGAATACGGGCTGCTGACCCTGCTCGCCAATGGCACCTATGCGTATGTGCTCGACGATCGCTCCTCCGGGGTGCAGGGCCTGGGCGCGGGCGAGACGGCCACGGAGCTCTTCGATTATCTGGCCAGCGACGGCGCGCAGCGCACCCATGGCGAATTGACCGTGACCGTACGGGGCACCAACGACGCACCCGAACTCGCACGCCGTCTCGCCGACGTGCAACTCGCCAAGGGTCGGGCGTTCTCGTGGCGGATGCCCGCGGGCAGTTTCAAGGACGCTGACCGCCACGATACCCTCACCTACACGGCGACGCTCGCCAACGGCAAGGCGTTTCCCGCCTGGATCGAGTTCGACGCCGCGACGCAGACCTTCAGCGGCACGGCTCCGGCCTCGGCCCGCGGCAGCATCGAGGTGCGCGTCACCGCAGGCGACGGCCATGCCGAGTGCTCGACCGCATCGGATGTCTTCAAGGTGAGCTTTGGCAGCAAGACGGTGGTGCCGACTGCCACCCAGGGCAACGAAGGTGTGGGCAACGGCTGCGATGCGCCGCCGCCCGGCCACGGCGCCAACCTCAACGACGGCGCGGGCAGCTCGCCTGGCCATCCCGGCCGCAAACCGGAGCGGGGCACCCACGTCGATGACGATCCGCTGACCCGCTTCCTGGACGGCTTCAAGCGCGACGACAAGACCGAACACTCCGCCCTGCCCGCGCTGGATCGCCGCTGGTTCGAGCGATGGGGGGAGCAAGAGCATGCCTCCGGGAACGCCGGTCAGGCCCGAGCCGACCACGACGTCGAACGCCACTGGGCCGAACTGACCCACGCCCTGAACCGGCTCGATGCCGAACGCCGCAGCGCGCCCGCCTGGAGCCGCGTCAACCTGGGAGCCGACCTGACCGGTCTGGCGGGCTGGATGCAGGGCAGCGCGCACGGTGCGCGCGGCGGCGTCGATGCCGTGTCGCTGGCCTGTGGCACGGGCACCCGGCTCGAGGGCTTTGCCGGCCTCGAGGAAGGCGTGAGCCGGCTGCCCTGGTGAGCGGGCGTTCCCGCGCATGGCACGCATTCCAATCGCATGGAAGCCGGACGAGGCCTGCGGGCGCCTCGCCCGGCGCCTGCGGCCGCCCGCACCTCCCGGCGTCGCCATCGCCGCTTCTCGACCGGGCAGGCCATCGGAGCCGGACCGGCACGCATCCGGCCGTCATCTCGCGAGCCTGTCGCGACGCATCGGGCGCTCAGCGTATCCGACATGACCCCGACCTCCAGCCGACGCGCCGCCATGGCTGCGTTCGCGCAAGACGCGCCCGACGATTACCGGGCCTTTCATCCGCCGCTCATCCGCTTGCAGCACGGTGCGCCGCATCCGCTGGGACGGCGCGTGCTGTGGGCCCTGTCGGGGCTGCTCGCTTTCGTGCTCGCCTGGGCGCTCGTCGGACGCCTGGAGATCGTCGCGGTCGCGGACGGCAAACTGGTGCCCGCGAGCTATCTCAAGATCGTGCAGCCATCGGAAGCCGGCATCGTCCAGGAGATCCTGGTGCGCGAGGGCGAGCGGGTCGCGCAAGGACAAGTCCTGATGCGCATGGATGCCCTCGTCACCGACGCCGACCTGGAGGCCGTCACGACCGAACATACGCGCAAGCGGCTCCAGCTTGCCCGCATCGACGCGGAGCTCGCCGGCAAGCCCTTCCGGCCGGATGTTCAAGCACCGGCGGCGCTGATGCGCGAAACCGGCGCGCAGTACCAGGCCAACCGCGATGCCCTGGCCGCCGCGCTGGCCGAAGAACGCAGCCGCCTGGTCAAGGCGCAACAGGAACTGGCGGCCGCGCGCCAGCAGAAGACGCGACTGGAAGCCGTACTGCCGCATTACCGCGAGCAGGACAAGGCCTACGAGAAACTGGTCAAGGAGGGTTTCGCCGGGGGCCTGATGGGCTCGGACAAGCGCCGCGAGCGCATCGAGAAGGAGCAGGAGCTCAAGACGCAAGAGCATCTCATCGCCTCGGCGCAGGCCGGCATCGAGCAGTCGCACAACAAGCTCGAGCAG
Organism: Rhodocyclales bacterium; assembly: GCA_037440385.1. Taxonomy (GTDB): domain Bacteria; phylum Pseudomonadota; class Gammaproteobacteria; order Burkholderiales; family Rhodocyclaceae; genus CG2-30-68-42. The sequence continues at coordinate 2,597 of JBBIUI010000056.1, forward strand.
ATCGAGGCCGACTACATCCGGCAATTGCACGCGGAGCGCAACGAAGCGCAGGCGCAGGCCGACAAACTGGCCAAGGAACTGGCGAAACAGCGGCACCGGCGCGAACTGCTGGAACTGAGGGCACCGCAGGACGGCGTCATCAAGGACCTGGCCACGCATACGTCGGGCACCGTGGTGCAGCCCGGCACCGTGCTGGCGAGCCTCGTGCCCCGCGAGGAAAGCCTCAAGGCCGAGGTCTGGGTGTCGAACGAGGACATCGGTTTCGTGCGGCCGGGCCAGCCGGTGAAGCTCAAGTTCGCGGCCTACCCCTTCCAGAAGTACGGCATGCAACGAGGCAGCGTCGAACACGTCGGCGCCGATGCCCAGAGCGAGCAGGAAGCTCAGGACAAGGGACTGCAAGGCGCCGGACAACGCCCACTGCGCTACAAGGCGCTGGTGACGCTTGCGGGAAACGCACTGGAGATGGACGGCATGCGCCATCCGCTGTCCGCCGGCATGCAGACCTCGGCGGAAATCCTGCTGGGCGAGCGCACGGTGGCCGAATACCTGCTCTCGCCGCTACAAAAAGCCTGGCACGAAGCGGGCCGGGAGCGATGAACGATGCCGCACGCTTTCCGACACCGACGGGCCGTGCGCTGTCGGCGGCGCTCCGGGCTACGCCCTGCGCGGCGCCAACAGCGCTCCACGAATCACGCATTACCCATACCGCATATCTGCACGACTTGACACACACGACTGCAACACGCGGGAACCGGCGCGATCGGCCAAGAAAACGAAGTTTCGCCGAAGGCAAGAACCCCCCGACCGAGAACGGTTGGGGTTTCATGATCGGTGGGGCGGCGTCACCCGCATTGCGCCCGTAAAGCCACGTGGATGCCGGGTTTGCGCCGATTCGGTCTTTCCAGTTGCCCCCCAGAGTTGGGCAACGGGTGACTTCACAGGTGCTTACGGGTCCGGGGTTGAATACCGCGTCGATGTCTCGAGCACCGTGCAGCACGCGGACGACGTCAATTCCGTCATCGAGCGGCGCGTAGCTTTTCCCCCGTCATTGCGAGGAGCACTTTTTCCCGTCACTGCGAGGAACACTTTTTCCCTTCATTGCGAGGAGAACTGTTTCCCCCGTCATTGCGAGGAGCGCAGCGACGAAGCAATCTCATCGCATGCTCGGCGGCCGCAGCGCGCTTCGCGCGGGATTGCTTCTTCGGGCTTCGCCCTCCTCGCAATGACAAAGTAATCGCGCTTCGTCGAGACGATCGATCCAGCGATCTGCAGCGGCAGCATCGAGCGGCCTTCCATGAACCGCAGTTTCTTACCCGACTCCCCCTGCTACCCTTGCTACTCCTGCTACCGATCGGTGGTGACCTTGTCCGGGCGGGGAGCAGGAGTAGCAACCGTAGCAGCCACTTCCGGCGCCGAGTTCCAACCCTCCCCGCTCACTCCGGAAGTGCCTACTCGCGATTGCTCCGAGGTCATTCGCACTCGTTTGCACGATCGCGGCGCCCGGCAGCACCGGTAATTCAGAACTTCCTTGACGCGACCCCATCAACGGGCGACGATTCCGGGCAACTCGGCCAGTGTGCGGATCTGGCCGTCGGGCTGCTGCGGGATGCGCTCCGGCGACTGTCCATAGCGGTTGCACCACAACACCCGGTAACCGAAAGCCTTGGCGCCGTAGGCATCCCAGCCGTTCGAGGAGAGAAAACACATCCGCGCCGCCGGGATCCCGAACCGTTGTTCGGCGAGCCGATAGACGGAGTCGTGCGGCTTGTAGGTACGCACGTCATCGACCGACAGGATCGCATCGAGCAGCCCGGCGATCCCGGCATTTTCGGCAGCCGCCGCAAGCATGCGCGGCGCGCCGTTCGACAGGATCGCGAGCTTCTTGCCGTCCGCCTTCAGCCGCGCGAGCGTGTCCTTCACTTCCGGGAACGCGTCCAGGCGAAGATACAGATCCATCAGCCGGCCGCGCAGTGCGGCATCGTCGATCGCGAGGCTCGCGAGCGCGAAATCGAGGGCGTCGCCCGTCACCTGCCAGAAATCGTCATATCGCCCCATCAGCGCCCGCAGCCAGGTGTACTGCAACTGTTTCTGGCGCCACAGTTCGGCGAGCGGTTTCCAGCGATTGCCGAGCTCGTCCGCGAGCTTCGCCGCGGCGCTGTTGACGTCGAACAGCGTTCCATAGGCGTCGAATACGCATGCATCGATGTCGTTCAGACGTAACCGCGTCATCATGATCTCCGTGCATTGCAGATCGTGTAAATGGGGGAAGACACGATTTCGATGGGCCGGGGCGTGATGGCGTCTGACACCATGAACCGACCCTCAGACGCAGCCGGTCGGCTTGGGCATGCCGGCGTACCGCGCCCCCTGCTTGGCGGGCCCGTAGGGAAACAGCTCGAACAGGCGCTTCTTGTCCGACCATTGCTCGCCGAGATCGTCCTTGAGCCGTTTCTGCATGATGCGCAGATTGGGCGCGGTACCGTTTTCCTGATAGTAGGCGCGGATCCAGTTCATCAGCTTCCAGTGATCTGCGGTCAATTCGAGTCCGTCCTGTCCGGAGAGGTATTCCGCGATCTCCTCGGACCAGTCGTCCAGGTTGGCCAGATAGCCTTGCGCATCGGTTTCGATCTGTCTTCCGTTGATGACGATCATCGGGTTCTCCTCGAACGGGTGGATGGGTGCTCGCGACACCGGGGACTCGCAATAGTTGACAATGCTAGTCGGGAATCATTAAATGTCAACCGTCGGCCACCGAAGGCCGGCGCAGCATTCGGAGCCGATCAACCTGGAGAGCGCGTGATGCCGAAACCCGAAATCGCCCAAAGATCCCCCTACCCCGTCGAGGTCGAAGCCGGCAAGAGCTACTGGTGGTGCGCCTGCGGCAGGAGCAAGAACCAACCCTTCTGCGACGGCTCGCACAAGGGCGGCCCGTTCACGCCCGTCGAATACAAGGCCGCGAAATCCGAAAAGGTGTACCTGTGCGGCTGCAAGCACAGCGCCAACAAGCCGCTGTGCGACGGCACGCACAAGAAGCTTTCCGGCTAGCACCGTCAGACTTGAAATGGGGTCGGAAACGATCCCGATGCGTCGTAATCGGATCGTAATCGCGGATCGTAATGGTGTCCGACCCCATCGAGGAGACTTCATGATCCATGACGCGTTCGACACGCTGCGCGAGTTCGCGCTGCCCTCCGGTGGAACGGCGCGCATGTACAGCCTCGCGGCGCTGGAACGGGCAGGCCTGGGCGAGATGTCGCGCCTGCCGGTGTGCCTGCGCATCGTGCTCGAATCGGTGCTGCGAAATTGCGACGGGCAACGCATCACCGAGGCGCACGTCCGGCAGCTCGCCGCGTGGGCCGCGCACGGTCCGCGCACCGACGAAATTCCGTTCGTCGTCGCCCGCGTGCTGTTGCAGGACTTCACCGGCGTGCCGCTGCTCGTCGATCTGGCCGCGATGCGCAACGTCGCGGCAGGACTGGGGCGCGATCCGAGGACCGTCGAACCGCTGGTTCCGGTGGACCTGGTCATCGACCATTCGGTGCAGGTCGACCGCTACGCAAGCGCCGATGCGCTGCGCAGGAACATGGAGCTGGAGTTCGCGCGCAACCGCGAGCGCTACCGGTTCCTGAAGTGGGGCATGCAGGCCTTCGACACGTTCAAGGTCGTGCCACCGGGCATAGGCATCGTGCATCAGGTCAATCTGGAATACCTGTTCCGCGGCGTGCACCGACGCGACGGAATCTGTTTTCCCGATACGCTGGTCGGCACCGATTCCCATACGACGATGATCAACGCCGCCGGCGTGGTCGGCTGGGGCGTGGGTGGCATCGAGGCCGAGGCGGGCATGCTCGGCCAGCCGGTGTATTTCCTGACGCCGGACGTGGTCGGCGTGCAACTGCGCGGTCGCCTGCGCGAGGGGGTCACGGCGACCGACCTCGTGCTGACGATCACCGAGATGCTGCGCCGGCACAAGGTCGTGGGCAAGTTCGTCGAGTTTTTCGGCGAGGGCGCGGCGGGCCTCACGCTGACCGATCGCGCCACCATCGCGAACATGGCACCGGAATACGGCGCGACGATGGGGTTCTTCCCGCCCGATGAAGCCACGACCGCGTACATGAAGGCCACGGGTCGCAGCGACGAGGAGATCGGCGCGTTCGAGGCGTATTTCAGGGCCCAGAACCTGTTCGGGATGCCGAGGCCGGGCAGCATCGAGTACAGCGAGACGCTGGCGCTCGATCTTCGCAGCGTCGCGCCGTCGCTCGCCGGACCCAGGCGCCCGCAGGACCGCATCGAGATCGGCGACGTCAGACGGACGTTCGCACGGCTGTTCCGCGCCCCGGTCGCGGACGGCGGCTTCGGCAGGAAGCCGGCCGATCTCGCCAGACGCGTCCCGACAAGCGACGGCTCGGACATCGGCTCGGGCGACGTGCTGATCGCTGCGATCACCTCGTGCACGAATACGTCGAATCCCGGCGTGCTGATCGCCGCCGGCCTGCTCGCGAAGAATGCGGTCGAGCGCGGCCTGAAGGTCGCGCCGCACGTCAAGACCTCGCTCGCACCGGGTTCGCGTGTCGTCACCGAATACCTGACGCGGGCCGGCCTGCTGCCCTATCTCGAACGGCTGGGCTTCGGCGTCGCGGCCTACGGCTGCACGACGTGCATCGGCAACTCCGGCCCGCTCGCGGCGCCGGTCGACGAGGCGCTCGCGCAGCACGATCTCGTCTGCGCCGCGGTGCTGTCGGGGAACCGCAATTTCGAGGCGCGCATCCACCCGGCGATCCGGGCAAACTTCCTCGCCTCCCCGCCGCTGGTCGTCGCCTACGCGCTCGCAGGAACGATGAATCGCGATCTGATGAGCGAACCGGTCGGCCACGACGCGCGCGGGAAGCCGGTCTGGCTTGGCGAGCTGTGGCCGTCCGGCGCGCAGATCGAAGCCTGCCTGCGCCATGCGACCGACCCGAAGACCTATCGCAGGCTGTATCGCGACCTTACGAAGGGGCACGATCTGTGGAACGCGATTTCCGCGCCCGGCGGCCTGGTGTATGGATGGCCGGCGTCGACCTACATCGCGCGCCCGCCGTTCTTCGACGATTTCATGATGCAACCCGGGACGATCTCCGACATACGCGGCGCCCGCGTGCTGCTGATGCTGGGCGACTCGGTGACCACCGATCACATCTCGCCTGCGGGCGCGTTCCGGCCCGAGACCCCCGCGGGGAAGTGGCTCGCCGAACGCGGCGTCGCGCCGGCCGACTTCAATTCCTACGGATCGCGCCGCGGCAACCACGAGGTGATGATACGCGGCACGTTCGCAAACGTACGGGTGAAGAACCTGATGCTGCCCCCGCGCGCCGACGGCAGCCGTGTCGAGGGCGGCCACACGCTGCTCGACGGACGGCAGACGACCGTCTACGAGGCGGGCATGGAATACCTGCGCCGCGGCGTGCCCACGATCGTGCTCGCCGGCGAGGAATACGGCACCGGATCGAGCCGCGACTGGGCCGCCAAGGGCACGCGGCTGCTCGGCGTTCGGGCGGTGCTGGCCAGGAGCTACGAGCGCATCCACCGTTCCAACCTGGTCGGCATGGGCGTGCTGCCGCTCCAGTTCAAGGGCCGCGACGGCATCGACACGCTGCACCTGAAGGGCGACGAGCGCTTCGACGTGCTGGGCATCGGGCAGGATCTGCGGCCGCAGCAGGACCTGCGCCTCGTCATCCACCGGGCAGACGGAAGCCGCGCGCAGATCGACGTGCTATGCCGGATCGATACCGCGGTCGAGGCGGACTACTACCGCCACGGCGGAATCCTGCCCTACGTGCTGCGACGCCTGCTCCGACAAATGGCAGATTAGTACAGCGCGTCGCTCGCGTACCAGGCGATCGCCGCGACCAGGCCGCTGCACGGGATCGTCAGGATCCACGCCCAGACGATGTTGCCGGCCACGCCCCAGCGCACCGCCGAGACCCGCCGCACCGAGCCCACGCCCACCACCGCTCCGGTGATGGTATGCGTGGTGGATACCGGGATGCCCAGGCCGGTCGCCAGGAACAGCGTGATCGCACCGCCCGTCTCCGCGCAGAATCCCGCCACCGGCTTGAGCTTGGTGATGCGCTGGCCCATCGTCCTGACGATGCGCCAGCCGCCGAACATCGTGCCCAGCCCGATCGCCAGATAGCACGCGGCGACGATCCACATCGGAATCGCCGCGTCGTGCCGCGCCAGCCCGGCGGCGATCAGCAGCATCCAGATGATGCCGATGGTCTTCTGCGCATCGTTGCCGCCATGCCCGAGACTGTACAGCGACGCCGACAGCAGTTGCAGCCTGCGGAACCAGCGGTCGACCCTGCTCGGGGTGGCGCGCAGGCACAACCACGCCACGGTCACCGTCAGCGCCGACCCCAGCACGTAGCCGAGCAAAGGAGAAACGACGATGAAGGCCAGCGTGCGCAGGAGCCCGCTCGCGACCAGCGCGCCCGGGCCGGCCTTCGCCAGCGCGGCGCCCGCCAGTGCGCCGATCAAGGCGTGGGAGGAGCTCGACGGAATCGCGTAGAACCACGTGATCACGTTCCACACGATGGCACCGACCAGCGCGCCGAACACGACATGATGATCGACGATCGCCGGGTCGATGATGCCCTTGCCGACCGTCGTCGCGACGCGCAACTGGAACACGAACAGCGCGATCAGGTTGAAGGCCGCCGCCCACAGCACGGCCTGGCGCGGCTTGAGCACGCCCGTCGACACGACCGTCGCGATCGAGTTCGCCGCGTCGTGGAAGCCGTTCATGAAATCGAACAGCAGCGCGAGCGCCACCAGCACCACGACGGATGTCAGGCCGATCTCGATTGCCGCCATCGCAAGCAGAAAACGCCTCGGCCCGGACTCAGGAATTCTCCAGCACGATGCCTTCGATGACGTTCGCGGTGTCCTCGCAGCGATCGGTGATCGCCTCGAGCAGCTCATAGACGGCCTTGAGCTTGATCAGCTCGCGCACGTCGGCCTCGTCGCGGAACAGCCGGGACAATGCCGTCCGCATGACACGGTCGGCGTCCGACTCGAGCTGGTCGATCTCCTGGCACGTCTTCAGGATGGCCGCCGCATTGTCCATGCTGCTCAGCAGGGCGACACCCGAACGCACCCGCTCGCAGCATGACAGGCAGATATCACCGAGCTGCTGCGCCGGTTCCGGGACCCGGCGAACGTCGTACAGGTGGATCGAGTGGGCGACGTCCTGAACCAGATCGAGAATGTCGTCCAGGCCCGTGATCAACTGGTGGATCTCGTCGCGGTCCAGCGGCGTGATGAAGGTACGGTGCAGCAGCGCGATGGTCTCGTGCGTGATCTTGTCGGCGCGCTGTTCGAACACGTCGATCGCGGCCGCACGGGCGTGCGCATCTGTGCCGGGCTCGTCCAGATCGTCCATCAGTGCGACGAGCTCGTGCGCCCCGGCGACGATCTGTTCGGCATGCAGATTGAATAGCTCGAAGAACCTGCCCTCCCTGGGCATCAGCCGGCCGAACATGGCATTTCCGGTTGGAGACGAAAGGCGCAGTGTATCAATTCCGGCCGAACGAAAAAAATGGACGTAGTGCCATTGGGGTCGGACGCGATTTCGATGCTACACTCGCTTGCACCGTTTTCCGCTCGATACCGCCATCGCACGCCTTCCCCGGTACGTCGTCCCGGGCCAACCGCGACACATCCTCCAGCGCGGCAATGACCGGCAGGCGATCTTCGGCGCCGACGCCGACGATTCGTTCTTCCGCGACGCCCTGGTGGAGGCGGCGAACGAGCATGACCTCGCGATCCACGCCCCTGTCCGGATGACCAGCCCCATCCACATGCTGGCAACGCCCGAATCCGGCGAGCGCATCGGCAAAGTCTTTCAGTCCGCGGGCGGGCGCGATGTGCAGTATTTCGACTTCACCGACCGGCGCAGCGGCACCCTTTGGGAAGGGCGTGATCGCTCGACGGTGGCGGACGGCGAGCGGTACCTGCTGACGCTCATGCGCTACATCGAATCGAACCCCGTGCGAGCGGGGATGGTGGAGCATCCGACGGACTGCTCGTGGTCGAGCCGCCGGCGCAACGCACTGGGCGAGCCGGGAAGGAACGCAGACCGGATCACGCCGCACGGCGAGTATTTGCGACTCGGGCGGAATCCGGAAGATCGGCAAGGCGCCGATCGTTCCGAGCGGCCATTTCCGGCAACGACGCGGAGCGGATCCGCGAATGCTCCCACAAGGGCCGGGCCTTGGGTGGGGAGCGGTTCAAGCAGCGGATCGAAGCGCCGAGTCAGCGGAGCGCGGCGTCCAAGGGCGCGGGCAGACCGGCCGGGAATCGTAATGGTGTCTGACGGTGTCTGACCCCATTCGGGCGATCGTTCTAGTCACCGATTTCGGTGCGGGAGATCCCTACGTCGGCCAGGTGAAGGCCGCGCTGGCGCGCCTCGCCCCGGATCGTCCGGTCATCGACCTGCTGCATACCGCGCCGGACTTCGACGTCCCCGCCGCCGCGCACCTGCTCGCCGCGCTACAACAGGATTTTCCGGCGGGTACGATCTTCCTGTGCGCGGTCGATCCGGGCGTCGGCGGACTCCGCCATGCGGCCGTGCTGCGCGCCGGCGGCAAGTGGTTCGTCGGCCCGGACAACGGATTGCTGTCGGTGATTGCGCAGCGCGCACGCGGGACGCGCACCTGGCGCATCGACTGGAAGCCGGCGAAACCGTCCGCTTCGTTTCACGCCCGCGACCTGTTCGCGCCGATCGCAGGCGCGCTCGCATGCGGCGAGCTGGATCCCGGACGAACGCGCGAGGTGTCCGGCCTGGAGGTGCGGCTGCCTGCCGGGGACCTGGCACGGATCGTCTACATCGATCACTACGGCAATGCGATGACGGGACTGCGCGCGGGCGGCCTCGCACACGACCGGACCGTCACCGTGCGCGGCCGCGCCGTGCGTCATGCGCGGGTGTTTTCGGAATCTCCGCCGGGCGAGCCGTTCTGGTACGAGAACAGCATCGGCCTGATCGAACTCGCGGCGAACCGCGCGAGCGCCGCCACGCTGCTCGGCGTGGCCGTCGGCGATCCGGTGGAGCCGGAACGGGCGACGAGCGGCGTCGCGCCGTCCCCGACGCAACGGCCCGGCACGGGATAGGCGCATTCGGCTCCGATCGCGAAACCCGGATCGGAGTCGATCGCGTAGGCAAGCGCGTCGTCGAACATCGGAGAACTACCAGCCGGCGGATCCATGGGAAGCGAGCAGCAGCACGGCACCGGCCAGTGCCAGGCTCGCGGCGAGCCCGATCCCGAAGGTGAGCAGCACCCCGCGCGCGATCTCGGGCAGCATCGCCGCGGAAACCGTCCTGGGCTTGTCGTTTCGCATCGCAGTCATGTCGGCTCCGGAGAAGAATTCGCGCGGCACGGGACCACCGCAACGTCATTGAAACCCGCGCGAGTGGCGCCGCGGCGGCCGGATCGGGGCAATGCGCGGCCCGAATGTGGCGCAAATCTGGCAGGACGGCGGCGCTTCGCGTCGCCGCTTACCGCTCGTGTATATTTCCCGGCCTCGGCACACCCCGCGCCCGTCCATGCCAAAACGCATTGCGATCGTCGAAGATGATCCTGCCATACGCGCCAATTACGCGGAGGCGCTGCGCAGGCACGGCTACGAGGTCGGCGCCTACGCATCGCGCGCCGAGGCGATCGCGGCGTTCCGGCTGCGCCTTCCCGATCTCGCGCTGATCGACATCGGGCTGGGCGACGAGTATGACGGTGGCTTCGCACTGTGCCGCGAACTGCGCGCGCTCTCCGCGCGGCTGCCGATCGTGTTCGTCACCGCGCGTGACAGCGACTTCGATGTCGTCGCCGGTTTGCGCATGGGCGCCGACGACTACCTGACCAAGGATGCCAGCCTGCCGCATCTGCTCGCGCGCATCGCCGCGCTGTTCCGGCGCGTCGAGGCGATGCAGGAAGCGCGGCCGGTCGAGGAAGTCCTCGAGCGCGGCAGGCTGCGCCTGGACCTCAAGCGCATGACGGCGTCGTGGAACGGCCGCGACGTCGAGCTCACGCTGACCGAGTTCTGGATGGTGCATGCGCTGGCCAGGCACCCCGGCCATGTCAAGGACCGCGAACAGCTCATGAAAGAGGCCAGCATCGTCGTCGATGACAGCACCATCACCTCTCACATCAAGCGCATCCGCCGCAAGTTCATGGCGGTCGATGCGGGGTTCGCGCAGATCGACACCGTCTACGGGATGGGGTACCGCTGGCGGCAAGCCGAAACATGATGCGTGCGCGGATCGGCCTGCGCGCCAAGCTCGCGCTGGTGGCGCTGTGCCTGGTGCCGGTACCGTGGGTCGGCTACCGCTACGTCCAGGAAATGGAGCGGTTGCTGCTCGAAGGCGAGCAGCAGGCCCTCGTCGCCACCGCCCGGGCAGTGGCCACCGCGCTGCACGACCGCCCCGCCCTGATGCGGCTCGCGCCGCGCGAGGACAGCGCGCTGCGCCGCCAGGCCGAAGCGGAATTGCGCGAGATCGCGCGGCTCATGCCGCAAACCCCGGCCGCGCAGGGCGAGGCCGAGCCCGCCGAACCGGTGCCGGCGACCCCCTCCTCCGTGCCTGCGCCACCCGCCGCCCCCGGCGAGAACGCGCCGGAAAATCGCGAGATCGCGGCCATCCTGCAGGCACTGGAGCGCAATGCCGCCCGCATCTGGGTGATCAACCGCGACCTTCGCCTGCTGTCGCTGACCGGCACCCTCGATGCACCGGTGCGCGATTCGTATGGCGAAGGCATCGAAGGCTGGATGCAACGGCTGGTGCGCCCGCTGCTGCGTCTGACCGCGCGACCCGCGGCCCCCGGTCGCGCGCCACGCGAGCCGGCGAGCGTGGCAGCCAGCGGCCGCGAAGTCGAACAGGCGCTGCGAGGGCTGCCCGGCTCGCGCGTGCGGGCAGGCCCGGACGGCAATGCGATGATCCTGTCCGCCGCGCATCCGATCTGGTCCGGCGACGAGGTGCTCGGCGCGGTGGTGGTCGAGGAAACCACGGGGCCGATCCTGAGCCTGCGCAACCGCGCACTGGAGCTGCTGGCCGGCTTCACGCTCGTCGTGTTCGGACTCGGCGCGGCGGTGCTGCTCGGCTACGCGAACCGGCTCTCGATGCGCATCCGTGCGCTGCGCGACGAGGCCGAGAGCGCGGTCGATGCGCAAGGCCGCATCACGCGGCTCGCCGCCGGATCGAGCGCCGGCGACGAGATCGGAGACCTGTCGCGCAGCTTCTCGAGCGCGCTCGCCAAGCTCGGCCAGTACCATGCCTACCTCGAGACGATGGCGAGCCGGCTGTCGCACGAGCTGCGCACGCCGATCGCGGTCGTGCGCTCCTCGCTCGAGAACCTGGAGTTGCAGCACTTACCCGGCGAGGCGCGCGTGTACGTGTCGCGTGCCGAGGAAGGCGTCGCGCGGCTCTCGACCATCCTCACCCGCATGAGCGAGGCCACCCGTCTCGAACAGGGCCTGCGCGCCACCGAGCGCGAGCGCTACGATCTGGCGGCGGTCGTGGCGGGCTGCGTCGAGGGCTATCGCCTGGCCTATCCCGACAGGCGATTCGAATGGCAGGCGCCGCAGGCTCCGGTCTTCGTGTCCGGCTCGCCCGATCTCGCGGCACAGCTTCTGGACAAGCTGGTATCGAATGCGGCGGATTTCGCCCTTGCCGGCACGCCGATCGCCGTGGCGCTGACGCGTACCGCGAATCGCGCCACGCTCGAAGTCGCGAACGAGGGACCGGCGCTGAGCGACGAACAGCGCGGCCGGCTGTTCACGTCGCTCGTCTCGTTCCGGGGCGACCGCCCGGCCGAAGGGCCCCATCTCGGACTCGGACTGTACATCGTGCGGCTGATCGCCGAATACCACGGCGCAACGGCGGGCATCGACAATCTCGCCGACCGCCCCGGGGTACGCGCCTGGGTCGATCTTCCGCTCGCGTGAGCCTCGGGATCCGCGAAAAAAAGCCGCTCCGGTCGAACGAAGCGGCGAAGGTTCTCTGTCTTGTCGAAAACCGGATGTACCGGATGTTATCGACCTCCAGCTTGCCGCAGCAAAGGTGCGCTCCAGGGAGGACCCGGCCAGGCACGACAGCACAAGCAAGCGCCATGCCTCGCCGCGGACAAACTGTCGAACTGCGATGATTCAAAGCGTTACGTTTTCGCCCGGGAACCGGCGCACGGCAGATGTAAAGCGATTCGACAATCAAGACCGGCGCGCCGACCCGCAAACGCCAGCGCCCGGCGCGCGACGCGGCCGCGATGCCGTCATCCTCGT
>JBBIUI010000057.1:0-14804 GCA_037440385.1 Rhodocyclales bacterium
GTGCTCTTCCGATCTCGGCGGCTCGTGCCGGTGCCGGTGGTTGCGAGGCCCAGCTCGGGTATCGCGCACTCGACCTCGAATTCCTGGGCATGTGCATCGCCGCGGGACGCCCGCAACGCATACGTGGGCAATGCGTGGCGCCGCCCCTGCAGCAGTTCCTGCAGACTGGTCTTGGGATCTTTCTCCGGACGGTTCGGATCGACTTCCTCGAGCACCGGCCGATACAGTCGCTCGATGACCGCGGAGGCCGCCGCGAATCCGCCGTCCAGGAACACGGCGCCGAGCACCGCCTCGAGGGCATCGCCCAGAATCGAAGGCCGCCGGACACCGCCGCTTCTCAGCTCTCCTTCGCCCAGCCGCAGATGCTCGCCCAGCCCCAGTTCGCCTGCGATCCGGGCCAGCGTCTCCTGGCGCACCAGGTTCGCGCGCAGCCGGGAAAGCTCGCCCTCGCGCAGGAAGTCGTAGCGGTCGTAGAGCAGGCGAGAGACGGCGCAATTGAGCACGCTGTCCCCCAGGAATTCCAGCCGCTCGTTATGGGCCGCACCGAAGCTGCGATGCGTGAGCGCCTGTTCCAGCAGGCCGGCGCTTGCGAAGCGATGGCCGAGCGAACGTTCCAGCGCCTCGCGCTTCATGGACCGCAATCAGGGAAGGTCGCGCGCATGCGACGCATCGGTGCTGCCGTCGAAGTCGAGGCAGATGCTGACGTTGGCGAACAAGGGGATCTTCTTCGCATAGTTGATCGAGATGACCACCTCTCCGCCGGACTTGGTGATGTCGAGATCTTCCGGACGGATACTCGTCGTATCGTCGATCGTCGCACGCCGTTCGTATGCCTTGCGAATGTCGGACACCGTGCCGCGTGCCTCCCCGCTCTTCACGATCGCGTTGATGTTCTTCATGATCGTGTAGTACTCGATCACCGCCGGTGTCACCTTGATGGCCACCATCGCCGCCATCGCGACCAATGCGCCGATCAGGATCAACCCGATCAGGCTGAGACCACGCTGTGCCTTCATGTGCCCGTCCTCATTTGAATGATCCGATACGACCCAGATCGCCGAAGTTGAACCAGATCAGAAACGCCTTGCCGACGATGTTGCGCTCCGGGACGAAGCCCCAGACGCGGCTGTCGCTGCTCGCGTCCCGGTTGTCTCCCATCATGAAGTAATGGCCGGGCGGAACCTCGCAGACCACACCTTCGTTATTGTAGAGGCAGCGGTCCTGAAATGCGAACGGGGTCACGTGGCTGACGAAAGCGGGCGCCTCGGGCTCGATCAGGATCGCGTGCTCGACCCCACCGAGCGTCTCGACGTACCGCGGCGTGTAATACATGCGGTCCTTGTGCAAATACTCTCCGTCCTTGCGTACCGGAAGCTCGGCGCCGTTGATATAGACGCGCTTGTTGCGCACTTCGACCCGGTCGCCGGGCAGGCCCACCACGCGCTTGATGTAGTCGAGCGACGGATCTTCCGGATAGCGGAAGACCATGACGTCCCCGCGCTTCGGCGATCCCACGTCGATGATCTTGACATTGACCACTGGAAGCCGGATGCCGTACGCGTATTTGTTGACGAGGATGAAATCCCCGACCAGTAGCGTCGGTATCATCGATCCCGAGGGTATCTTGAACGGCTCGACGAGGAACGAGCGCAACAGGAACACCGCGAGGAACACGGGGAAGAAGCTCGCGCCGTACTCGACCCACCACGGATCGCGGCTGCCGGCCGGGCGGCGCTTTCGCGCAACGAATCGGTCGGCCACCCACGCCGCGCCGGTCGCGACGGTCAGCAGAAACAGGATCAACGCAAAATTCAATTCCGCTCTCCTTACTTGTTTTCGACGCGCAGCACCGCCAGGAAGGCCTCCTGCGGAATCTCGACATTGCCCACCTGTTTCATTCGCTTCTTGCCCGCCTTCTGCTTTTCGAGCAACTTCTTCTTGCGCGTCACGTCACCGCCGTAGCACTTGGCAAGCACGTTCTTGCGCATCGCCTTGACCGTCTCGCGCGCGATGATCTGCGAACCGATCGCGGCCTGGATGGCGACATCGAACATCTGCCGCGGAATCAGCTCGCGCATCCTCGCCACCAGCTCGCGTCCCCGGAACTGGCTGCCGGACCGATGCAGCATCATCGACAACGCATCGACCTTCTCGGAGTTGATCAGGACATCGAGCCGGACGACGTCGGCGCTGCGGTATTCCTTGAACTCGTAGTCGAGCGACGCGTAGCCACGGGAGGCCGACTTCAGCTTGTCGAAGAAGTCGAGCACGACCTCGGCCAGCGGCAGTTCATAGGCAAGCATCACATGGCGGCCGTGATACTGCATGTTGAGCTGCGTGCCGCGTTTCTGCGTACACAACGTCATGACCGCCCCGACGTACGCTTGCGGCACGAAGATCGTCACGGTGAGGATGGGTTCGCGGATTTCGGCGATGCGCGACGGGTCCGGCATCTTGGCCGGGTTCTCGACCATGCGTTCGGTCCCGTCGCGCAGCGCGACCTGATAGACGACGGTCGGCGCGGTCGTGATCAGATCGACGTCATATTCCCGCTCCAGCCGCTCCTGCACGATCTCCATGTGCAGCAGACCGAGGAAGCCGCAGCGGAAGCCGAAGCCGAGCGCCTCGGAGACCTCGGGCTCGAAATGCAGCGACGCGTCGTTCAGTCTGAGTTTTTCGAGTGCCTCGCGCAGCGCATCGTACTGGTTCGCCTCGACCGGATAGAGCCCGGCGAAGACCTGCGGCTTGATCTCCAGGAAACCCGGCAGCGGTGCCGCCGCCGGACGCTCGGCTCCGGTGATCGTGTCGCCCACCCGCGCAGCGGTCAGCTCCCGGATTCCGGTGACGACGAATCCCACCTGTCCGGCCGAAAGCCGCTCGCGGATCTCCGACTTCGGCGTGAACACGCCGACCTGTTCGCACGAATAAGAAACTCCGCTCGACATCAGCACGATCCGGTCCTTCGGCCTGAGCACGCCATCGCGCACGCGCACGAGCATCACGACGCCGACGTAGTTGTCGAACCACGAGTCGATGATCAGCGCCTTGAGCGGCGCCCCCGGGTCACCCTGCGGCGCCGGGATGCGACGAACGACCGCCTCGAGCACGTCCTCGACACCGAAGCCGGTCTTGGCGCTCGCGCGCACCGCGTCCTGCGCGAGAATGCCGATGACATCTTCGATCTCGTCGATGACCTCCTCGGGCCGCGCCTGCGGAAGGTCGATCTTGTTGAGAACCGGCACGACCTCGACCCCCTGCTCGATCGCCGCGTAGCAGTTGGCGACGGTCTGCGCCTCGACCCCCTGAGAGGCATCCACGATCAGAAGCGCGCCTTCGCACGCGGCGAGAGATCGCGAGACTTCGTAGGAAAAATCGACATGCCCCGGCGTGTCGATCAGGTTCAGATCATAGGTCTTGCCGTCGCGGGCGCGATAGCGCAGCGCCGCGGTCTGCGCCTTGATCGTGATACCGCGTTCGCGCTCCAGATCCATGGAGTCGAGAACCTGGGCTTCCATTTCCCGATCCGAAAGCGCACCGCAACGCTGGATGATGCGGTCGGCCAGCGTCGATTTGCCGTGGTCGATATGGGCGATGATCGAAAAATTGCGGATGTGCTCCATCGACAAAAAAAAGGGTGCCGGAGCACCCACGCATGTCTTGGCGGCAGCGGAAAATGGGAGCCGATTCTAGCCGATCCCGCTCAAATAGGCACGAACCGCGTCCGCGTCGAGGACGTGCCGGCACAACTCCCGGTCACCGGCAGCGAGCACCGGGAGCAGCAGTCCGTATTCGCGCTGCAGCTCGGGATCGCCATCGACATCCACGATGCGCAGTTCGAAGACGATCGCGGCTCGCAGCGGCTGCAGCGCAGCCGCCATCTCGTCGCACAGATGACAGCCTTCCCGCCCGTACAGCGTCAGCCGCACGGGCTCGGGCCGATCACCCGCCATTTTTCAGCGTGATGAAGGTCTGGTTGTCGCCGCGCCGCACGAGCAGCGTCAGCGCGCTTCTCTTGTCGGCCTGCCCGACGATCCGGTTGAATTCCTCGACGGATCTCGCGGGAGCGTTGGTGCCCTTGACGATCACTGCCAGAATGACGTCCCCCGGACGGACGCCCGACGCGCGGTTTCCGTTCTGCACTTCCTCCACGAGCACGCCGGCGTCGATCTTGAGCTCCTTGCGCTGCTCCGCCGTGAGGTCCGCCAGAACGAGACCAAGGCGATTTCCGGCGGTCTGCGCTTTCGGTTTTCTCGCGCCGCGCGTTGCGATCTTCTCGTCGGGAATCTCGGCGATCGTGACCGTGACGTCGCGCGTCGAACCCTTCCGCCAGATCTGAATCGGCGCCTTCGAGCCGGGCCGGGTCGATCCCACCATGCGTGGAAGGTCGCTCGAGGACAACACCGGCTTGCCGTCGAACTTCAAGATGATGTCCCCGGCTTCGATCCCGCCCTTGTCCGCCGGCCCGCCCTTCTCGACGGAATTGACGAGCGCTCCGGCGGTCTTCGGCAGACCGAAGGACTCCGCCAGCTCCTTCGTCACCTCCTGGATCACGACGCCGATCCTCCCCCGGCTCACGCGTCCGCTCGCGCGCAGTTGCGATTGGACTTCCATCGCGATGTCGATCGGAATGGCGAACGAAAGACCCATGAAGCCGCCCGTACGGCTGTAGATCTGCGAGTTGATCCCGACCACCTCACCCTTCAGGTTGAACAGCGGACCACCGGAATTGCCGGGATTGACCGCGGCGTCGGTCTGGATGAACGGAACGTAGTTCTCCTGCGGCAGGCTGCGACCCTTGGCGCTGACGATCCCCGCCGTCACCGTATTCTCGAAACCGAAGGGAGAGCCGATCGCGACCACCCATTCACCGACCTTCAGCTTGCTCGGATCGCCCAGGCGTACCGTCGGCAGTCCGCCCGCCGGAATCTTGATCAGTGCCACATCGGTACGCTTGTCGGCGCCGATGACCTTGGCCTTGAACTCCCGCTTGTCATTGAGCTTGACGACGATCTCGTCGGCGGCATCGACGACATGCGCATTCGTGAGCACGTATCCGTCGCTGCTGACGATGAAGCCCGAGCCGAGCGACCTGCTCTCGAAATCCCTCGGCTGCCCCGGCTGGCGCGGAAAGAAGCGGCGGAAGAACTCGAACATCGGATCGTTCTCGTCCAGGTTGGGGAATTGCGGAACCGCTCCGTGCCCGCGTACGACCTGGACGGTGCTGATGTTGACGACGGCTGGTCCCTGCTTCTCGGCGAGATCGGCGAAGTCCGGAAGTTCGCGCGTCTGGGCGTAGCCGAATCCGGCAAACAGAGAGAACCACACTATGGCGATGCGGCAATACGATTTCATGGAAACGAGTTCCTCGGGTGGTCACGACGATGCGATGTGATGCGATGGGAGAAACGATTCGATGCGCGAATCAAGGCGCGGCAGACCGGCTCAGCACCGGCCGGTATTTCGGGTCCGACGACGTCCTGCGGCGATAGGCCGCAATACCGGCCAGCGACGCCGCGAATCCGGCGGCCGCACCGGCGAGTGCGGCCCAGTCCGCTTCGTCGCCCGCCGCCGCGACACCGACTGCCGCCCCGGCGATGATCGCCAGCGCCGGGATGACATAGACCGCGGTCGCCGTGCGCGACAGCGAGGCGGCCGGCAACTCCAGCAGGACGTGCTCGCCGCAGCGGGCTTCGATGGTGTTGGGAACGCGGTACGTGCGATGGCGAGTGCCGAATGCCTCCGTGAGCACCGCCGAGCCGCAGCCGCCGCGCTCGTTGCAATGGCCGCAGCCCGACCGCCCGCCTGCGAGCTCGACCACGGCCATCGATCCTTCGATCCTGTCGACCCGCGCGTGTGTCTGCACGTCGGATTACCTCACCGTGAGCCCGTCGGCAACCTGCTTGAGCGCGCGCCGCGGAACCTCACCCACGACGGTGACGATCTGGTCATCGACCCGTTTCCGGTAGCCTTGCAGCGGGCCGGCCTTGTAGAAACCTTCGCGGAGCCGCGGCTCGCGCTCCGACGCCCGGTCCAGGAACACCGAGATCGCCGCCATGCCGTCGCTGAACACGTAGTGCATCGTCTCGCTGTTGTTGTCGCGGAACCGCAGCTTCATGCCGGCGCTGCGCGTGAAGCCGGGCGGCACGGCGGAAAAGTTCCAGCGGGCATCCACGCCGTTCTGTTCCTCGGCCCGAGTGTTGATGACCTGCCATTGCGCGGTCTGGTCCGAGAACCGGGAACTCAGCGCAGTGCGGTCGATGGGCACGCCGAGCTGCACCTGCGTGAAGGCGAACTGCTCGACGACGTTTCCCCTCTCGTCCAGCGTGCGCGATTTCAGCAGCAGGCCGCTGGCTCGTTCGGCCCAGAACCGGTAACCGTAGCGCAGGCTGTCCCTCGGATCCACGATCAGGATCTGGGCCTCGCGTCCGGCGACGCGGTCGACGACGCCCAACCGAACGCGATAGAAACGGGCCATTGCATCCATCGCCTCTCGTGGCAGCGCAGGAAACGCGCGGCGGGCCTGACGCTGAACGATCAGGATCTTTTCGGCCGGCAGGTAGCATTTGATCTCGTCATCGACGCGCACGACTTCGCGCGGGCTGCCATCGAGGACTTCGAGCTTTTCCCGCTCGCGGCCGCCATCGAAAGAATGAACGATCCGCGAAGTTTCGGAGTGCGATCCACGCTGGTACGTGAATGTCCCCGAATAGTTCAATTTCTGCGCGGCCGACATGATCCGGTCGAGCCAGACGAACGCTTCCGCCGGAGGCTCCGCCCGGGCCGACAAGGCGACCGCGGCGAGCGTGGCGATCAGCGCGCCGGTCCGCCTCATTGCGCCGCACCCGACTCCGAAACGACGCGCAGGTACTGGGTAACGCCCTGGAGACCGCGGCTCGGAGAGTAACCCTGATGGGCGAGCAGATACGCGAGACCGGCGGCGGGCGGCGGCCCTTCTTCCGCGACGGGCGTTTGCGAAGCCACGGCCTGCACGGGCAGCGCTGCCGAGGCCGACGGTGGAAGCGCTCCCGCCGCCAGCGGCGTGGTAGCCAGATCCTCGCGCGGCTGTTCCGCGGGCAGGGAACGAAGGGCCACCCACGCGACCAGCGCGACGCCCGCCACGGAGGCGGCCACGGGAACGAGGAAAGGCCGAAGCGCGCGACGTCTCCTGGCAACCGGGGCGACGACCGTCGGCTCGACGGCGAGCCGGTCCATCACCTCATGCGTAAACCCTGGAGACAGGCAATGGGCTCCGCGCATGCAATCGCCGATCGCACAATAGATCTCCCATTGCCTGCGCAGATCCCGATCCCTGCACAGCGCATCGAGCACGGCCGCTTGCGACGGTTCGTCGAGCTCACCGTCGATCAAGGCCGACACGTTCGCCTTCATTGGCTACCACCTCTTGTCAGGTGCGATGTCCAGCAGCGGCCGCAATTTCTCCGCCACCGCGTCACGCGCACGGAAAATCCTGGAGCGCACGGTACCGATCGGACAATCCATGATCTTCGCAATTTCCTCGTAACTGAGGCCTTCGATCTCCCGCAGCACGATCGCCGTGCGAAGTTCCTCGGGAAGCGCTTCCATCGCAGTGGTCACGGTGTCGGCCATCTGCTTGGACGAGAGCAGGTTTTCCGGTGTGTTGATGTCCCGCAACTGATCGCCGTCCTCGAAATTCTCCGCCTCGTCCGCATCGGCGGCGGTCGATGTCGGCGCCCGCCTGTTCTGCGACACCAGATAGTTCTTCGCGGTATTCACGCCGATGCGATACAGCCACGTATAGAACGCACTCTCGCCCCGAAAGTTCGACAACGCCCGATAGGCCTTGACGAAAGCCTCCTGCGTGACGTCTTCCACCTCTGCCGGATCACGGATGAGGCGCGACAGCAATCGAGCCAGCTTGCGCTGGTACTTGCCGACCAGGAGGCCGAAAGCCGCCTTGTCGCCTCTCTGCGCGCGCTCGACCAGTGCCTGGTCTGCTTCGCGGTCTGCCATGTATCGTTATTGTGGCGCCCTGAGTCGGGCATCGCGAAGTATAACCGAGGCCGCATCGCGATCGCGCCTCCGGCCAACACCTCCAAAGACCACGCCCCGGGCGAATAGTTCATATCGCATCAGGGTCAAATCATTGCGCCGTCACGCGAGCCGTTTCGTCGGACAGGTCGTCGGCATCGGGCCCATTGCCGGCCGGCGCTACACGCCGATCGAGCGGACACATGCCGCGTGCGTGGTATATTCGATCCAAACGTTCATCTCACGGGGTGCGAGTGCTGACCTTCGACGTGTTGGTGATCGGTAGCGGACTGGCCGGCCAATCGGTGGCGCTGCGGCTCGCGGACCGTTTCCGGGTCGCCATGGTCACCAAGCGCCAGATCGCAGATGCGGCCTCGGCGCGCGCCCAGGGCGGCATCGCCGCGGTGCTCGACACCGAAGACTCCGTCGAGGCGCACATCCGCGACACGCTGATCGCCGGCGCCGGCCTGTGCGATCCCGCAGCCACCCGCTACACCGTCGAACACGGCAACGCCGCGATCCGTTGGTTGATCGACCAGGGCGTCGCCTTCACGCGCGACGAGCACAGCGCGCTCGGCTATCACCTGACTCGCGAGGGCGGCCATGGTGCGCGCCGCATCATCCATGTGGCCGACGGCACCGGCCAGGCGGTCATGGAGACGCTCACGAAGAAGGTGCGCGCGCACCCGAACATCACGATCTTCGAAAACCATCTCGCGGTCGACCTGGTGACCGGCGCCAAGATCGGCCGTCCCGAAATCGGCTGCGCCGGGGCCTATGTGCTCGATATCGTCAACGACCGGGTTCGCAGCATCGGCGCGCCGCATACCGTGCTCGCAACCGGAGGCATCGGCAAGGTCTATCTCTACACGACGAACCCCGACACGGCGACGGGTGATGGTATTGCGATGGCATGGCGCGCAGGCTGTGCGGTCGCCAATATGGAGTTCATCCAGTTCCACCCGACCTGCCTGTACCACCCGCATGGCAAATCCTTCCTGATCAGCGAGGCGGTGCGCGGCGAAGGCGGACTGCTCAAGCTGCCGGACGGCACGCGCTTCATGCCCGAGCACGATCCGCGGGCAGAGCTCGCGCCACGCGACATCGTTGCACGCGCGATCGACTTCGAGATGAAGAAACGCGGCCTCGATTGCGTGTTCCTCGACATCACGCACAAGCCGGCCGCCTTCATCGAGGAACATTTCCCCAACATCCACCAGCGCTGCCTGTCACTGGGCATCGACATGACGCGCCAGCCGATTCCGGTCGTTCCAGCGGCGCACTACGCGTGCGGCGGCGTGCGCACCGACCTGGCCGCGCGCACCGGTGTCGAAGGGCTGTATGCCGTCGGCGAAACGGCCTGCACCGGACTGCATGGCGCCAATCGGCTCGCGAGCAATTCGCTGCTCGAATGCCTCGTGTTCGGCGAAGCCGCCGCGGCCGACATCGCCGCCTCACCGCATCGCGTCGCAACCACGCTGCCGCAATGGGACGAGAGCCGCGTCACCGACGCCGACGAACAGATCGTCATCTCCCACAACTGGGAGGAACTGCGCCGCTTCATGTGGGATTACGTGGGCATCGTTCGAACCAACCGGAGGCTGGAGCGTGCGGCTCATCGCATCCGGCTGCTGCGCCACGAAATCGACGAGTACTATTCGAACTTCCGGGTCAATAACGACCTGATCGAACTGCGCAACCTGGTCGTCACCGCCGACCTGATCGTGCGTTGCGCGATGAAACGCCACGAGAGCCGCGGACTGCATTTCAGCCGCGACTATGCGACCACTGCCGCAATCGCCCGCGATACGGTTCTGCGCAATCCGCTCAGCCGTTCGGGCTCGTCGGTAGCGCCCGCGCGCACCAACGCAGCCAGGTCCGCAGCACCCTGAACTGCTCGCCCGAGCACGAATCCGGCAAGACGATCACGGAACGCCTGCGGCCGTCGCGTTCCATGCGCACGACGATTGCAACGGCATGGGCGAACACGCTGGTTTCGTGCAGCACGCGGGCCGACCGCTCCCCGGCGCCGTCGGAGCACAGCCGCAGGCTCCCGTCGTCGAGCAGCCGCAGCGCCGTGACGCCGCACGAGCCGGGCCGCTTCCACAGCGTCCAGTTCCGCAGCCCGCTCGCAGCCACGGCGAGCCCCAGCGCGAGCGCGATCCGAACATCGACATCGATCCGCAGCACGCAGCCGGCGGCCACGGCGTGCAGCGCGAACAGATAAAGGGCGAGCAGCCGCGAGCGCCGCAGGACCACGATCTGGTCCATCGTCGCCGGGCGAATTCAGATGCGACGGAAGACCAGCGTGCCGTTGGTACCGCCGAAGCCGAAGGAATTCGACATCGCGATGCCGATCTTCATCGGCCGCGCGGCATTGGCGGCGAAATCCAGATCGCAGCGCTCGTCCTGGTTGGCGAGGTTGATCGTCGGCGGCGCGACCTGGTGATGCACCGCAAGCGCGCTGAACACCGCCTCGACACCCCCGGCGGCACCGAGCAGGTGGCCGGTCATCGACTTGGTCGAGCTGACGACCAGCCGACGGGCATGCTCGCCGAAGCAGCGCTTCACCGCGACCGTTTCCGCGAGGTCGCCCAGCGGTGTGGAAGTTCCGTGTGCGTTGATGTAATCGACTTCCGACGCGGCGGTTCGCGCATTGCGCAGCGCATTGACCATGCAGCGCGCCGCACCCTCGCCATCCTCGCACGGCGCGGTGATGTGATGGGCGTCGCCGCTCATGCCGTAGCCGGCCAGCTCGGCATAGATGCGCGCTCCGCGCGCGCGCGCGTGCTCGTACTCCTCGAGCACCAGCGCGCCCGCCCCCTCGCCGAGGACGAATCCGTCCCGGTCCCGGTCCCACGGACGGGACGCGCCCGCGGGATCGTCATTGCGTACCGACAACGCCTTGGCCGCGGCGAACCCCCCCACCGTGAGCGGCGTGATGGCCGCCTCGGAGCCGCCCGCAATCATGACATCCGCATCACCCGCCTCGATCAGCCGGGCCGACTCGCCGATGCAGTGCGTGCCAGTGGAGCAGGCCGTCACCATCGCGAGGTTGGGTCCCTTCAACCCCAGCAGGATCGAGAGGTTCCCCGAGATCATGTTGATGATCGTACCCGGGATGAAGAACGGCGAGATGCGTCGGTGCCCGCTCTTCAGGTATTCCTGATGCGTGTCCTCGATCATCGGCAGGCCGCCGATGCCCGAGCCCATGTTCACGCCGATGCTTTCGGCGTTGGCCGCGGTGACTTCGAGACCGGAATCGCGGAATGCATCGACGCCAGCGGCGATGCCGAAATGGACGAAGGTGTCCATCCGCCTCGCATCTTTCGCGGACAGGTAGGCCGTCGCATCGAAGCCCTTCACCTCGCCCGCGATGCGCACCGGCAGTGCACTGGCGTCGAAACGCGTGATCGGTCCGATCCCGGATCGGCCGGCGACGATGCCGTCCCACGCGTCCGCGACGCCATTTCCGACCGGGGACACGATCCCCAGTCCGGTCACGACCACTTTGCGGCGAGACAAAGCCGGCTCCCTGAAAGCGTATCGGATTATTTCTTCACGTGAGCGGCGACGTAATCGACCGCCTGCTGGACCGTGGTGATCTTCTCGGCTTCCTCGTCGGGGATTTCGCACTCGAATTCCTCTTCGAGCGCCATCACCAGTTCGACCGTGTCGAGGGAATCGGCACCCAGATCTTCCACGAAGGAGGATTCGTTCTTGACCTCCGACTCGTTGACGCCCAGTTGCTCGGCGACGATCTTCTTGACTCGTTGTTCGATGCTCTCCATGGTCACTCCTTCCCTGTGTGTCGCGTGGCACGCGAAAAAGCGGCGGTAGTTTAACAGAAGGCACCGCGCGCCCAAAGGCGCACCGGCGCGCGGGACATCATTCCATGTGCAGCCCGCCGTTGACATGGATCGTCGCCCCGGTGATGTAGCCTGCCTCGCGCGAGGCCAGAAAAGCCACCGCTGCCGCGATCTCCGCGGGTTCTCCCAGCCGGCCGAGCGGGATGCGCTGCAGCAGCGGCTCGCGCTGTGCCGCGGACAGCGCGCGTGTCATGTCGGTGTCGATGAAACCCGGTGCGATGCAATTCACGGTGATGGAGCGCGCCGCGACTTCGCGCGCCAGCGATCGCGTGAGGCCCTCGACGCCGGCCTTCGACGCGGCATAGTTGACCTGGCCCGCATTGCCGGTGCTCGCGACGACCGAAGTGATATTGACGATGCGCCCGGCGCGCGCCTTGATCATTCCACGCAGCACCGACCGGCACAGCCGGAACACCGCGTTCAGGTTGGTATCGAGTACCGCGTCCCAGTCCTCGTCCTTCATGCGCAGGGCCAGGCCGTCGCGGGTGATGCCTGCGTTATTGACGAGAATCGACACCGGCCCGAAACGCCGCTCGATCTCGGCCACGGCGGCATTGCACGAGGCCGCATCGCGCACGTCGAGCACCATTCCAGAGCCCGGCGCCGCTGCCCGTTCGAGCGCCTGCCGGATGCCCAAGGCACCGGCCTCGCTCGTGGCTGTTCCCACCACGGTCGCACCCCGGCCCGCGAGCGCCATCGCGACCGCGCGGCCAATGCCGCGACTCGCACCGGTGACCAACGCGATCTGCCCCGCGAACTGCGCATCGGCGCTCACTTCGTTTCCTCCAGGCAGCGATCGAGCGATTGCGCGTCGCAGATCGCGACACCCGTGAGCGAGGCATCGATTCGCCGGACCATCGGCGCGAGCACCTTTCCAGGCCCGCACTCGCAGATCCTTTCGATACCCCGGCCCGCCATGCAGCGTATCGTCTCGACCCACCGCACCGGCGAATGGGCCTGCCGTACCAGCGCGTCGGCGATTTCCCGGGGGTCCTCGTGGCATGCGACATCCGCGTTGTGGATGACGGGAATGCGCGGCGGCGAAAGCGGCAACGTCGCGAGGCGCTGCGCGAGCCGATCCGCGGCCGGCCGCATCAGCGAACAATGGAACGGAGCGCTCACGGGCAGCAGGACCGCGCGCTTCGCACCTCGCGCCCTGGCCGCATCGCATGCGCGCGCGACCGCCGAGGCATGCCCGGCGATGACGGTCTGCCCCGGCGCATTGAAATTCACCGCCTCGACCACCTCCCCCGCGGCCGATTCGGCACAGGCCTCGCGCACCCCCGCATCATCGAGTCCCAGGATCGCGGCCATCGCGCCGGCACCCGGTGCGACCGCTTCCTGCATCGCACGGGCTCGCAGGTCCACCAGGCGCACCGCGTCGGCAAAGCCGATCGCCTGCGCGGCGACCAACGCGGCATACTCGCCCAGGCTGTGTCCGGCGACCGCCGCAGGCAATCCGCCGCCCCGGCCGCGCCACGCCCGCCAGACCGCAACGTCCGCAGCCAGCATCAGCGGCTGGGTATTGACCGTGCGGTTCATCTGCTCCTCGGGCCCTTCGCAGGCCAGCCGCCACAGGTCGCGACCGAGCGCCGACGAAGCCTCATCGAAGGTTTCGCGCAGCACCGCGGCGTCGCCGTATGCCTTCATCATCCCGACGGACTGTGAGCCCTGACCGGGGAACACGAACGCGAAATTCATCGGATGCGGAAAGGCGTCAGAATCGCAGCGCTACCGCGCCCCAGGTGAATCCCCCGCCCACCCCTTCCAGCAGAACGCGGTCCCCGCGCCGGATGCGGCCGTCACGGTGCGCGACGTCGAGCGCCAGCGGGATCGATGCCGCAGAGGTGTTGCCATGCTGCGCGACGGTCGTGACGACCTTGTCCATCGGCAAGCCGAGCCGTTTCGCGGTGGCCTGCAGGATGCGCACGTTGGCCTGGTGCGGGATCAACCAGTCGAGCTCCTGGCGCTTCATCCCGGCGGCATCGAGCACCTCGATCGCGACATCCCCCAGGATCTTGACGGCGAACTTGAATACGGCCGGGCCGTCCATGCGCAGGAACGGCGAACCCACCACGTGCCCGCCGCACACGCCGCCCGGAACGCACAGCAGGTCGTGGTAGCTGCCGTCCGCGTGCAGCGCGCTCGCCAGCAAGCCGGGTTCATCGCTCGATTGCACGATCACCGCGCCCGCGCCGTCGCCGAACAGCACGCAGGTCGCACGGTCGTTCCAGTCCAGGATGCGCGAAAAAACCTCCGATCCGACGACCAGGGCACAGCGGTGGCTGCCCGAGCGGATGAATTTCTCCGCTATGGCGAGAGCATAGACGAAGCCCGAACAGACGGCGTGCACGTCGAATGCGGCAGCCCCGCGTATCCCCAGCCGCGACTGCAACAGGCAGGCGCTGCTCGGAAAGATGCAATCCGGAGTCGAAGTGGCCAGGACGATCAGGTCGAGCGCGGCGGCATCGATCCCCGCATCGGCAATCGCCGCGCGGCTCGCCTCGAGCGCGAGATCGGTCGCTGCCTGCGTGTCGTCGGCAAGGTAGCGCTGGCGAATGCCGGTACGCTCGACGATCCACTCGTCACTGCTGTCCACACCGCGGGCGATCAGGTCGCGATTGGTGACCGGCGACCCGGGCAGAAAGCTTCCGACTCCGGTGATTCGCGCGTAATTCATGCCGCCGTCTCCGAACCGGACCAGGAGTTCAACCATTCGTGGGGTCGGCGGCGGGCGGCGTTCGCGGTCGGTCGCATCCCCGCTGCGCGGGGCCCTGGCTGCCTGCTCACTTGCGCCGCCTCCGAAACGTCAACGCGGATCGACCTCTCGCGGGGTCGGCGGCGGGCGGCGTTCGCGGGCGGTCGCATCCCCGCTGCGCGGGGCCCCTGCTCCCTGCTCACTTGCGCCGCCTCCGAAGCGCCGTA